>JBJOJC010000079.1:0-3599 GCA_046046825.1 Actinomycetota bacterium
ATTTTCCACGTGAACGGCGACGACCCTGAAGCAGTGGTTCGTGTTGCACAGTTGGCATTTGAGTTCCGCGAAGAATTCAAAAAGGACGTTGTCATCGACATGGTTTGCTACCGTCGTCGCGGACACAACGAAGGCGATGACCCTTCGATGACCCAGCCACTGATGTACAACTTGATTGAAGCCAAGCGCTCGGTTCGCACTCTTTACCTAGAGTCTTTGGTTGGTCGAGGCGACATCACTCGCGAAGAGTTCGAGGCGGCGAATGCCGGCTTCCAAGCCAAGCTTGAGAACACCTTCGCCGAAGTTCATGAAGCCATGAGTAAGCCGGTTGAGCTAGTTCCTCGCCCGGTTGGAATCGGAACTACCGCTAGCGAGCAGTCGACGATTTCACATCAAACCGCTATCAGCAAGGAAATTGTTGAGCTAATCGGTGATGCTCACCTAAACCAGCCAGAAGGTTTCTCGGTTCACCCGAAGCTTCAGCAGCTACTCACCAAACGTCACGAGATGAGTCGCCAAGGCGGAATCGACTGGGGTTTTGGAGAGTTGCTAGCTTTTGGTTCGCTACTTCTAGAAGGCAAGCCAGTTCGTATGGCCGGCCAAGACAGCCGTCGCGGAACCTTTGTTCAGCGTCACGCAGTTTTCCACGACCGCGTAAACGGTCAGGAGTGGATGCCACTTCGCAACCTAGGCGCCGGACAGGCGAAGTTCTACATCTACGACTCGCTTCTCAGCGAGTACGCAGCAATGGGCTTCGAATACGGTTACTCGGTTGAGGCTAAAGACTCGCTGGTTCTCTGGGAAGCTCAGTTCGGCGACTTCGCCAATGGCGCTCAGACCATCATCGACGAATTCATTTCATCGGCAGAACAGAAGTGGGGCCAGTACTCTGGCGTAGTTCTCCTACTTCCTCACGGTTACGAGGGTCAGGGACCAGACCACTCGTCGGCTCGCATCGAGCGCTACCTTCAGCTCTGTGCTCAGAACAACATGACCGTGGCTCAGCCGTCAACTCCTGCTTCGCACTTCCACCTGCTACGTCGCCAGGCTTATTCATCGCCTCGACGTCCGCTAGTGGTCTTCTCCCCTAAGTCGATGCTTCGCCTAAAGGCTGCGTCGTCATCGGTTGAAGCATTCACCAATGGAACGTTCATGCCGGTTATCGGCGACGAACGTGGTTTGGATGCGTCGCAGGTTAATCGCGTTATCTTCTGTTCGGGCAAGGTCTACTGGGATCTTCTGGCCGAGGCAGAAAAGCGTAATGACCGTACGACCGCAATTGTTCGCGTTGAGCAGCTCTACCCAACCCCGGTCGATGAGATCAAGGCAGCCTATGCCCAGTATCCAAACGCCGAACTGGTTTGGGTTCAAGACGAGCCTGCCAACCAGGGACCTTGGACCTACATCGGTCTGTTCCTTCCGAAATACATGGACGGAAAGGTTGCCAAGCTTGTATCTCGCCCAGCGAGCGCTAGCCCGGCTACCGGTTCGAGCAAGGCTCACGCCGCTGAGCAAGCTGACCTCGTTCAGCGCGCGTTCGACGCCTAAGGAATCCTTTGCAACTACTTGAGTCATCACTTCGCGTAATCGTTTTGGGCGACCAACTCGTTACTGCGAGTGGTGACCCAAAGGGCATGGGTTGGGTTGGTAGAGTTCAGGCCAGAACTCCACAGGTTGACCCGACCATCGAACTCATCACCTTGGCTAACCCCGATGACACTTCACTTACGCTTTCAAAACGTTGGCAAGCAGAAGTTGGTTCACGGGTGAATACCCTGGGTCAAACCAAGGTTGCCATTGCCCTAACTCACCACGACATTCGTGCCGGACTTTCCACATCGCGCAGCCGACTAAACCTTGCCACGGTCTTGGATGATGCTCTCAAACACGGCTTCGAACCATTTGTGATCGGCCCGACCCCTCACAAGGAAGCCGCACTTAATCCCGATGTCGAGCAATTGTCTTGGGGTTTCGAAGATGTATGCTCTCGTCGCAACATTCCATTCGTCGATTGTTTCCACCCATTACTTGGCCACGAAGGCTGGAACGCCGAACTTCAGAATTCCCCGTCTGGGCTTCCAGGGCAGGTTGGTTACGGCCTCATCGCCTGGTTGGTTCTAAACCGCGGTTGGACCGACTGGCTAGGCGTTCAAGAGGCCTAAATTAGGCAGCCAGCGCCCACTGCTCATCGAGGTACACGATTTTTGCACCAATTGTGAAATAGCTGTGGTGCACGTGCTTGCGGCGAGCCACAATGGTTACCCTCACCCCAGCTTCGATTAGTTTCTTGGCGGTTGGCTGAATCTTGTGATCGCCTGAGCCAATGAAAACGTGGGTGTAGCGTTTAGCGACGTGCTCGATGTCTAGGAACTCAACGATGGCATCATCTGCCCCGTCTTTACCTGGGCGGAATACCGGACGTGCATCTTGCCAGCCGAAGGCTAGCTCCTGCTTGGTGCGATCGCCGGTTGCGAGGAAATACTGATCGCCAACATGTGGCTTTACTGTGGCATCCCAAGCGTTGTGTAAGCGAACCACATCTTGCAAACCAAAGGTTCCACTCATGATTTCGTTTTCAATATCAACCACGTGTAGTGCGCGGTAGGTTTTGTTTTTAGCCATTTGTGAATCCTTTCGTCGGTTTGGAAGAACAAGTTATAACGAGCCTGTGACATTTTGGTCGCCCGTGTGATTTACTGACGAAATGGAACGAATCGAACTCAAACTAGCCGACGGTCGCAAACTAGAACTTCTCATTGCTGGAACGCCACAGGAAAAGGCAGTGGTTTTTCACCACGGTACCCCGGGTGGAACTACAACTTGGGAGTCTTGGCTGAGCGAAGTCGAGAAGCAGGGTGGTTTTGCCTTCTCCTACTCGCGCCCAGGTTACGGTCAGAGCGATCGACACGTTGGTCGAACTGTCATTGACAACGCATCCGACATCGAAGAGGTTTTGCGGCACTTTGGCATTAGCAGGACGGTTTCGATTGGTTGGTCGGGCGGAGGCCCTCACTGCCTCGCCGACACCACCCTTTTCCAAAACGTTGCCGCCATCAGCATTGCCGGAGTTGGGCCATTCGGAGCAAGTGACCTCGACTTCCTCGAAGGCATGGGCGAAGAGAACCACGACGAGTTTGGTGAGGCTGTAAAAGGCCCTGCTGCCATCGAAGACTGGATGAAGCGCAATGCCTCAGGCCTGGCTCAGGTTACTGCCGATGAAATCATCGAGGCATTCGGTGGACTAATCGGAGACGCCGACAAGAAAGCACTAAATGAAGGTGCGGCCGAGGGTGTTGCTAAGAGCTACCGTCAATCAATCGAAGCCGGTTATTACGGCTGGATGGACGACGACCTAGCGTTTGTTGAGCCTTGGGGCTTCGATATCGCTTCAATCACCAAGCCGGTGGAACTCTGGCAGGGTAACGACGACTTCATGGTTCCCCACGCTCACGGTTACTGGCTAGAAAAGAACATTCCAACGGCCAAACTACATTTCGTGCCTGGCGAGGGTCACATATCTTTGGGTGAAAATCAGCGGGCGGCGATTATCGCGAACGCTTTGGGTTATTTGAACTAACCGAGTTCAGCGATGTGCTGAC
>JBJOJC010000080.1:0-10957 GCA_046046825.1 Actinomycetota bacterium
CGAAACCGATCAACGCAATAAGTCCAAGTGGTAGTCCGATCATGAAGAGCCACCAACCAACAGCCAGCGACGCGAATACGATCGAACCGAATAGTCCGAGGAAGAATGGCCACCAGCTCCACGCATTGAAGAAACCGATTTCGGCATCACCGTCGGAGATCTTTGCAACCGGGTTGTCTTCTGGAACCGGACCCTGGGTTCGGGCGGTCTTCTGAAGGTAGAAGGCAATGAATGCCGACATAATTGCAAGCATGGCGATTGCCGCGGTTCCAACGATTTCAACCTTCAATGTTCCTAGTGACGGACCGCTTGAGGTTAGACCTTCGTAAGGCTCGTTCAGGCTAACCAGTGCATAGCCGATTGTGGCAAGAACGTAGAAGACGGTTAGAAGCCAAAAGAGTCTGGCATTGGTACGCATCTGAGTTAACCCTTCTTTACGGTCTTTTTGGTGGCAACGCTGTCGCTAGCCTCTGGGTGGTTCAAATCGAACGCAGGAGACTCAGAACGGATTACCGGAATCGAAGTGAAGTTGTGGCGTGGGAACGGAGAAGCGGTTGCCCACTCCAGCGAACGGCCGTAACCCCATGGGTCGTTTACAGTGACCTTTACGCCCTTACGAGCGGTGATGTAAACGTTCCAAAGGAATGGAAGGAAGGAAAGCGCTAGCAAGACCGAACCTGCAGTTGAAACTTCATTCAAGAAGGTGAAGTTATCTTCAGGTAGGTAGGTTGCATAGCGACGTGGCATACCCTGCACACCTAGCCAGTGCTGCACTAGGAAGGTTCCGTGGAAACCGACGAACAGCATCCAGAACTGGATCTTTCCGAGACGCTCGTTCAACATCTTGCCAGTCATCTTTGGGTACCAGAAGAAGATACCGGCGAACATGGCAAACACCACGGTTCCAAAGATTACATAGTGGAAGTGAGCAACCACGAAGTAGCTATCGCTGAGCGAGAAGTCTAGGGTTGGGCTCGAGAGAATCACACCGGTTAGTCCACCGAAGATGAAGGTGGTGAGGAAGCCTAGAGACCAAAGCATCGGGGTTTCGAAACTTACCGAGCCCTTCCACATGGTTCCAATCCAGTTGAATACCTTCACACCGGTTGGTACTGCAATCAACATGGTGGTGAATGCGAAGAACGGCAACAGTACCTGACCGGTGACGTACATGTGGTGCGCCCAAACGGTCATGGATAGTGCGGCAATTGCGATGGTTGCGTAGATCAAAGTCTTGTAACCAAAGATTGGCTTGCGGCTAAATACCGGGAAGATCTCCGAAATGATTCCGAAGAATGGTAGGGCCAAGATGTAAACCTCAGGGTGACCGAAGAACCAGAAGAGGTGCTGCCAAAGCATTGCTCCACCGTTGGCTGGGTCGAAGATGTGTGACCCAAATCGACGGTCGGCGCCGAGGGCGAATAGCGCTGCAGCTAGCGGAGGGAAGCACATGATGACAAGAATCGAGGTAACCAGTGTGTTCCACGTGAATACCGGCATACGGAACATGGTCATACCAGGAGCACGCATGGTCAGGATGGTGGTGATGAAGTTGACACCACCCATGATGGTTCCAAAACCACCCAGTGCTAGACCGAAGACCCAAAGGTCTCCGCCAAGTCCTGGTGAGAAGGTTGACGTTGACAGCGGAACGTATGCGAACCAACCGAACGAAGCGGCACCCTGAGGGGTGAAGAACCCGGCCACAGCCACCAAGCTGCCAAAGAAGTAGAACCAGTATGCAATCGCGTTCAAACGTGGGAACGCCACGTCTGGGGCACCAATCTGAACCGGCATCAAGATGTTTGCGAACGCTGCAAACAGAGGCGTAGCAAACATCAGCAACATGATGGTTCCGTGCATGGTGAACAGCTGGTTGTACTGCTCTTTGGTTGCAACGATCTCAAGACCAGGCATGGTTAGCTGTGCTCGAATCATTAGCGCCATCACGCCACCGATTAGGAAGTAAGCAAACGACGTAATCAGGTACAGGTAACCTATTTTTTTGTGGTCGGTTGTGGTAAGCCAGTCAACCAGAATGCGTCCCTTGTTCTTTGGGATAACCGGGGTTGCTGGAGTCAAAGTTGCCGTAGCCATTTTCTTAGCCCTCGTTCTCTACAGGTGCAGTCACTCCAGGCAGATTTTGGTTTCTGCTGGCATCGATTGAAAGTTGACCTACTTGACCCTTGGCCTGAAGCTCTGCAAGGTGTTTGTCGTAGTCGGATTGTGAAACCACCTTGACGTTGAACAACATCATCGAGTGGAATTCGCCACAAAGCTCAGCACACTTGCCTACGTAGGTGCCCTCTTTGGTTGGGGTGAAGTAAATGTGGTTGGTTTTACCTGGAAGAAGATCCTTTTTGTAAAGGAAGTCGATTACCCAGAAGGAGTGGTTGACATCTCTCGAATTCAGAGTGATTTCAACTTCCTTGTTTACCGGTAGGTACAAAGTTGGTAGGTCTTTGAAGTTATCGGTCTTGCCAGCTTTGTACTGAGACTGAATACCTGAGTCGTAAACGTTTGCTTGAGTGTAGTTAAAGTCCCAGCTCCACTGTTTTCCGATAACCTCGATCTTCACATCAGCGTTGTTAGGAGTTTCAATCGCCTTCATGTCGCGAGCGGTGAAAGCAAAGAAGCCAATTACCAAGATCAAAGGCACGACCGTGAACAAAACCTCAATTGGGTTGTTGTATCGCATCTGTGCAGGAAGGTGCTCGTCACCTTTGCGGCGGCGGTAAACAACGATGGCCCAAAACATCAGACCCCAAGCCAAAGCACCTACGCCCCAAAGCACTGCCCAGGAAATGTTCCACAGGTCGGTGATGGTGTCGGTGTGGTTGGTTACGTCACTGCTGGTTGCCGGAAGTGGCATCAGAATGGCATTACCCAAGTCCTGCTGAGAGCATCCAGCTACAAAAAGTGTGGTTGAAGCAGCAACAGTGGCTATTGCAGCCCTAAAAGTACGCTTAGAAAGCACAATCGACCCTTCGAATCGTTACCGTTTTAGTCTACGCCCGCAGGTAGTTTCAAGGGCGCGAAAACGCTAGAAAATCCCTAAAAAATTAGCAGAATGAGTCGCCGCAGGCGCAGGTTGAAGTGGCATTAGGGTTTTCGATTACCAAACCCTGTTTGGTGATTGAATCCTCATAGTCGATGGTTGCGCCGTTAAGCATTCCCATAGATCCGGTGTCCACGACTGCTTCGAAATCACCGAAGGAGAAGGTTTGGTCTTCTGAGTCTAGAGTTTCGTCGAAGAACAACTCATAGTTCATGCCCTGACAACCGCCAGGCTTTACCTCAATGCGCAGGCGAAGAGTGTCTTCGCTGGCTTCCGCAGCAATTAGCGCCGAAATCTTGGTTATGGCTGCTGGGGTGAGGTTGAGTTCGTAGCTGGTGGTCTCGGTCAATTGAATCTCCTTGATGTCTCTTTCAATTCTAAATCCCTAAACCCGCGGGCAAAGGCAAACATTCCGCTAACCTATTGGTTATGACCGACCAGAACTCAGCACCTAAAAAGGGCAAGCCAACTCCAGCGCGTAAAGAACAGGAAGCTGCTCGTAAGCGTCCGCTAGTTGCGCCTCGCACCAAAGAGGGAAAGCAGGCTCAAGCGGCCAAAATGCGTTCAGAGCGCCTAGCTGCCCGTGAAGGCTATGCCGCTGGCGACGACAAGTACCTACCTAAGCGTGATGCCGGGCCTCAGCGTCGCTTGATCCGCGACATTGTTGACTCCGGATGGTTCACGATTGGTGAATTGCTTCTGCCGGTGATGATTGTTTCGATTTTGATTCCACCAGTTACTTCATTCGCAATCATTTTGAACGCGATCGTTCTGTCGCTTTTCGCTCTTTTCTTGGTCGACACCTACTTCATCGCCCGTCGCGCTAAGAAGCGTCTTGCCGAGAAGTTCGGCGCAGGCAAGGTTGACAAGGGTGTTTGGCTATACGTTGCTTTTCGTGCCATGTACCCGCGTCTACTGCGCCTTCCAAAGGCTCAAGTTGCGCGCGGTAGCAAGGTCTAGTTTCTAGAACCCAGCTCGCGGTTTATTTTTCTAGCCCAGAACGGGCCCTGGTAGATAAACCCGGTGTACCCCTGAACCAGGGTTGCTCCTAGTTCTAATCGCTCCTTCACATCAGCTGTGGTCTCTACGCCACCAACCGAGACGATTGAAATTCGACCGGCAATGGTTTTATTGAGCAGTCGTAAAACCTCAATTGAACGGTTTCGAACCGGTAAACCTGACAACCCGCCAGCTCCCATAGCCTCGACCTTTGAACCTTCAGTCTTGAGACCCGATCTAGAAATTGTGGTGTTGGTAGCGATAATTCCGGCAAGCTTTAGCTCAACCGCCAATTCGGCAATTTCTACGACGTCTTCATTGGCTAAATCAGGTGCGATCTTGACCAATACCGGTTTGCCACCGCAGTGTTCCAAAACCTCGGACAAAATAGGTCGCAATGACTCGATGCTCTGAAGGCTTCGCAAGCCAGGGGTATTAGGCGACGACACATTTACCGCCAGGTAGTCCGCCAACGGAGCCAGAAGTTTTGTGCTGGTTCCGTAATCCGAAACAGCGTCTTCGATTGGGGTGATCTTTGACTTACCAATATTCACACCGATAATCGGCAGTTGCCGGTGCCTTCGACGCAACTTGGTGAGACGTTCGGCTAGTTTGGCCGCACCCTCATTGTTGAAACCCATACGGTTAATCAACGCACGGTCAGCAACCAGGCGAAAGAGTCTTGGTTTCTCATTTCCCGGCTGCGCCAAGGCTGTCACGGTACCAACCTCGACGTGGGAAAAACCCATGTCTGCCAAGGGCATGATCATCGTTCCGTTTTTGTCGAATCCGGCGGCCAGGCCAAAAGGCCCATGGAAGTTGAGGCCTAAAGCCTCGACCTTTCGAGTGCGCTTAGCTGAGAGACGAAACAATTTGGTTAGTCCAAGTTTGTGAGCCAGGATAAGTCCGCTAGCTACAAAGTGATGCACAGACTCTGGGTCGAAGCGTGCGAAGAAAACTCGAAAGATGAACCAGTACATCGAGGGCTCCTTATTCGAACCGAGCTTTGATGGCTTCGAAGTGGGCCGGTAATCCCTCTTCGTTGGCGAGGGCGTCGATTAGGTCAAAAGTGGCGAATAGAGCGGTTTTGTCGTAATCCACAACGTGCTGAGCTCTAAGGAAAGTGTGCACAGACAATCCGGCACCAAATTTAGACTGCTGGTTCACTGGAAGAACGTGGTTAGAACCAGCCATGTAATCGCCAAGCGATACCGGGGAGAAGCCGCCCAAGAAAATAGCCCCAGCATTAGAAATCTGCGCCAAAAGTTCTTCTGGATTTGAAACCTGAAGTTCGAGGTGCTCGGTTGCATAGTGATTTGCGAATGCTACCGCGGCTCCCATATCGGAAACCAGCACAATAGCGGACTGCTGGCCAGCCAGTGCGGTTCTGGCGCGGTCTGAGTGAGAAGTCTGTTTCACTCGCGATTCAAGAGCTTGCAGCACAAGGTCTGCAAACTCAGCCGAGTTGGTGACCAAAACGGAAGCGGCTGATTCATCATGCTCTGCCTGCGAGAGGAGGTCGGCTGCCACGAATTCCGGATTAGCGTGCTGGTCGGCCACAACTAAGATTTCTGTGGTGCCCGCTTCAGAATCGATTCCGACTATTCCGCGAAGGGCTCGCTTGGCAGCGGTGACATAAATGTTGCCAGGGCCGGTGATTAGGGAAACCGGATTGAGATCGATCTCTTGAACCCCGAAAGCAAGGGCTGCAATGGCCGCCGGTCCCCCAACGTTGTAAACCTCGGTCACCCCGAGCATTGCTGCAGCTGCTAGAACTGTTGGGTGAGGTCGACCGCCAAACGCAGCCTGGCCGGGGGTTGCGATAACTAGACGAGGCACTCCCGCTACCTGAGCCGGCACCACATTCATAACCACACTCGATGGGTAAACAGCCTTGCCACCGGGAACGTAAAGCCCAACCGAGTCAACCGGCTGCCAACGTTGGTGCACCTTGCCGCCGCTGGATAGCTCAACGGTCACGGTTTTGGGCAAATTTGCCTCAGAAACTTTTCGCACGCGGGAAATCGACTCGAGAAGAGCGGCCTCGAGTTTTGGGGAAATGGCCGCGAGAGCCGCATCCAGTTCAGCTTGGGGTACTCGGATCGGGCTTGGGTCGAACCCATCAAATTTTTGAGTTGCCGCGATTAGAGCCTGGGCACCGTTTTCTCGAACGTCAAGAAGCAAAGGACGAATTTGGTCAATAGCCGATTCAATACTCAGGCTTGCTCTAGGAAGGAGACGGTTCACTTCGGCACTGCTCGGCACACCTGCACGCAGGTCCAAAACTCTCAACAAATCGCTCAACCGAACTCCAATTCTCAGTCAATTCTATTCGTGACAAAACTTGCCGTAGCCTAATTAGGTGACTACAAAACCAAACAGCCCCGAAGTCATCACTGATTCGGTTGAGGCCCTGAAGAACACTTTCCGAAACCACGCCTCAGGCGTTTCCATCATCACCCTGTTGGATTCGGATGGAAAACCGGTCGGATTTACCGCAACGTCAATGACCTCGCTGGGAGCCAACCCTCCACTGGCAAGCTTCAACGTGGCAAGCGGATCCTCTACCTGGCCTTCGCTTTGCAAAGCCACCTGGGTAGCGATTCACACCCTTGGCCAGAACAACCAAGAGTTAGCTACGAAGATGGCCGCGGATCACACCCAGCGTTTCCTAGACGATGATTGGGATTTTGGTCCGAAAGGTCTGCCAATTTTTAAGGGCGTCACGTCGGTACTAATCGCCGGTATCCGCGAAATCCACTCGGTTGAGAAAAACGCCGTGGTGATCGTCGACGTGGTTGAGGGCTTATCAGGAGTCGAACAACGTCCGCTCATTTACTTCCAGAGGAACTATCTCATCGGTTGATTCCGGTTCAACTGACTCTGATTCCAAAACTTTATCTTCGTCACGAACAATACAGTTTGTGCCCAACAACACTTTGAGCTCACCGATGAATTCGGTTGAGTATTTCACTCGCTGCGGAAGCGTGAAAGATCGGGAACTTTCTGGAGTAGCAATCGTAATCATCATCTCGGAATTACCCTGATGGTTTTTGATGATGTACTGAATTCTCTCCAAGACTTCACGGTTAGCTTTTTCGTTGCTGATTCTTACGTGAATCTTGCCGAGGTACTCGTCGTCAACCGGCGCATTCAAAATCTGAACGCTGTAAACGTTCATAGTTCTTCCATCGTCTCGGTTATTCACTCGTCCACGAACAGCAACGACCATGTCGGTTTTCAATTCGTTCACGTACTCGCTAAACGACTTACCCGTCAGCATGAAGGATAGCTCGCCTTCAAAGTCTTCAATCGTTACAAGAAGATAAGGTTTGCCGGACTTCTTTCCTACCCGGTTCGCGATTGCGGTGACCAAACCACAAAGCGTCGCAGTTGATCCGTCTTCTATGGTGGTGCTAGTTGTGAAAGCTCCAATCGAATGACTCGAATTGGCTGACAGCTGCGATTCGCGACCAAACAGCGGGTGATCGCTCACATACAGGCCCAGGGTATCGCGTTCCATCCCCAACTTGATGCGCTTTTCAAATTCTTCGAGTTCGGGGATTTCAAGCAGCGTAGGATCTTCATCGAAAAGCCCCCCGAATAGGTCTAGTTGACCTTTGGCTTCCTCTTTCTTTCGGCTCGTCTGGGAATCTACCGCGGTTTCATAAATAGCCATGAGTGATTTGCGGGTGTGTCCAAGGCTGTCGAAGGCTCCTGCCTTAATCAGTGATTCCACGGTTCGCTTGTTGCAAACCTGAACCGGCACTTTTTTCAAAAAGTCGTTGAAAGAGGTGAATTTACCCTGAGAAAGTCTAGCTTCGACGATTCCGGCGACCACAGAATCGCCGACACCCTTGACCGCTGCCAGACCGAAACGAATTCTGGAGTCGGCACCTGAGAAGTTACCAATTGACTCATTGACATCGGGAGAGAGAACTTCCAAGCCCATCTTTCTACAGGCGCTCAGGTAAATCGCAAGCTTGTCGCGGGCGTCACCAACACTGGTGAGAACCGCAGCCATATATTCAGCAGGATGGTTGGCCTTCATGTAGGCGGTCCAATACGAAATGACACCGTAGGCGGCGCTGTGAGCCTTGTTGAACGCATAGCCGGCGAACGGGAGCAAAGTGTCCCAAAGTGCGGTCACGGCCTCTTCTACGTAGCCGTTGCCGAGCATTCCGGCCTTGAAGGATGCGAACAGGCCGTCTAGCTCCTTGGCATCTTTTTTACCCATAGCCTTACGCAGGTTATCGGCTTGAGCGAGGGTGAAGTTTGCAACCTTTTGGGCTGCTGCCATTACCTGTTCCTGGTAAACAATTAGGCCGTAGGTAGGACCTAGAACTTCCTTGAGTGGCTCTTCCAAACTCGGGTGAATCGGGATGTTTTCCTGAAGCCCGTTCTTGCGCTTAGCGTAGTTGGTGTGAGAGTTCACACCCATTGGTCCGGGGCGATAAAGGGCGATAGCCGCCGAAATGTCTTCAAACGCGGTTGGTTTCATCAGACGAAGCAGCGAACGCATCGCTTCACCGTCGAGCTGGAAGACGCCAAGAGTGTCTCCCTGCCCAAGCAAGTCATAAGCCTTTTGGTCGGCATCAAGATCCAGCTCTTCGAGATTGGGAACATCTAGCCCGTTTGAACGAATGTTCTGAAGAGCATCTTCCAAAACCGTGAGGTTTCTAAGCCCTAAAAAGTCCATCTTTAGAAGACCGAGTTTTTCCAAAGGTCCGGCGTCGAACTGAGTGATGTAGCCAGACTCCCCCTCGCGGGTCATGAGCGGAATTACATCGGGAAGCGACTCCTGAGAAATGATCACACCAGCCGCATGCACGCTTGTTGAGCGCTTAAGCCCTTCCATTCCACGAGCGAGGTCAAAAATCTGTTTCGACTCCGGGTCGCTCTCAATGATTTCTCGAAGCGCCAGGGCATCCTTGTAACGGGGGCGAGTGTCATTTAGAACGTCTTCAAGTTCAATTTCAGCGCCAAGCACTGCCGGGGGAAATGCCTTAGTTAGTTTTTCGCCATGACCGTAAGGGAAGTTCAAAACACGAGCGGCATCCTTCAAAGCAGCCTTGGCTTTAATGGTGTTGAAGGTTCCAATTTGAGCAACGCGATCATCACCATATTTTTGGTAAACGTACTTGATAACTTCACCACGGCGACGGTCGTCGAAGTCAACATCGATATCCGGCATCGAGATGCGGTCAGGATTCAAAAAGCGCTCAAAAATAAGGCCGTACTTAATTGGATCAAGTGCCGTGATTCCGAGAGCGTAGGCAACGATGGCGCCAGCAGCAGAACCACGACCGGGGCCAACCTTAATACCGTTGTCCTTTGCCCAGTTGATGAAATCCGCGACCACCAAGAAATAACCTGAATAACCCATGGTCTTGATTACGCCGATTTCATAGGTGCACTGCTTTGCTTGGGCTTCAGGAACACCACTCGGGTAACGCTTTTTCATACCTTCGTTTACGGTGTGTTCGAACCAGGTGTCTTCGTCGTAGCCCTCAGGAACTGGGAACTTTGGAATTAGGTTCTTCTCGACAAACTCGATGTTGCACTCTTCGGCGATTTTGAGAGTGTTATCGCACGCCTCAGGAAGATCCTTAAACAGCTCTCGCATCTGCGCCGGAGACTTCAGGTAGAAACCCGAACCACCAAAACGGAAACGGTCAGGGTTGTCCAAAGTGTCGTTGGTTTGAACGCAAAGAAGGGCTTCTTGCGCTTCGGCCTGGTGGTCGTGAACGTAATGCAGGTCGTTGGTTGCCAATAACGGCATTCCAGTTTCACGTGCAAGGCGGATTAGTTCCTTCTCGGTTCGCTCTTCGATTTCGATGCCGTGACGCATAATTTCGCAGTAGTAATTCTCTTTACCGAAAATCTCCTGCATCTCACGAACGGTCTCGACGGCGTCGTCCCAGCGACCAAATCTCAGCATCACGGCGATTTCACCAGCAGCACAACCGGTGGTGCCAATGAGTCCCTTGCCGTATTGCTTCAGTAGATCGCGGTCGATTCTCGGCTTGTAGAAAATGCCGTCGGTGTACGCGGCGGTTGACATCCGAAAGAGGTTGTACATTCCTTCGGTGGTTTTCGCCAGAAGAGTCATGTGGGTGTAAGCGCCGTTTGACGAAACGTCGTCTTTGCCCATGTCGCCGAAGTAGGTGCGGGTTCGGCTGGTTCGGGAGATTCTTGGAGCGACATACGCTTCCATACCCACGATTGGCTTTACGCCAACCTTCTTAGCGGCGTTCACAAACTCATAGGCCGCATGTAAGTTTCCGTGGTCGGTAACGGCTACGGCTGGCATACCCATTTCTTTGGCGGCCTTCATTAGGTCGCCAATTTTTGCAGCACCGTCGAGGATCGAATATTCGGTGTGCACGTGGAGGTGAACGAATGACTGTTCAGACACAATTCACCTCAAAATATTTCGACTAGGGCACTAAGCGTAACTGTAATTTTAGGCGCGACATACTAGCCACGCAGGAGCGTGAGCACGTTGGCTAATTCAACTGGATAAGAACTCTCAAACTCCACTTTTTCGCCCGTAATTGGGTGGTCAAAACTCAAACGAATGGCGTGAAGCCATTGGTGTTCGAGCCCCACCTTCTTGGCTAAGGTTGGGTCGGCACCATACATGGTGTCGCCAACTAGCGGATGACGGAATGCTGAGAAGTGAACGCGAATTTGGTGGGTTCGGCCGGTTTCCAAAATGATTTCGAGAAGTGACGCCGATCGAAAGGCCTCCACCGTCGAATAGTGGGTTACCGAAGGCTTGCCATCCTCGTGAACCTGAAACTTGAATTCCGCTTTCGGATGGCGCCCAATCGGTGCATCAAAGGTGCCAGCAGATGGGTCTGGGTGCCCCTGAACCAAGGCGTGGTAAACCTTGTG
>JBJOJC010000081.1:0-12047 GCA_046046825.1 Actinomycetota bacterium
GGTGATTTCCGTAAACATAGGCGGCAAGAGCACCCAGATGTTGGCGCGGCGCTTCGAGAGTCAAAACTGGAACTGACAGGGCTGGAAGCTCCGTCAGGCCGGCGCTATCGGTGATGATGGCTGCTGCACCGAGGTCAATCGCCTTGGTAACAAATTTTGCTCCGTGAGTCTTGATCCCCGGCATAGCCACGAACAAATCACCAACCCGAAGATCTCCGGTATTCATACTGATTCCCGAAACTTTGACGGTTAGGTCACCAGAAACGTGCTGAAGGGAAAATGCCTCAGCAATTTCAGACATGGCGATTGGCACGACCCGGTCAGGCCTAATTGTTGGAGGAATCTGTTCTTGAACCATCACCACTCCGTTGGAATATTGCGAGATTTAGTGGTTGATGGTGGAACTCGATAGGCGCGGAGTGTCTGCTGCATGATCTGCTTGAAAACCGGCGTTGCTCCAATGGAGCTACTGGTGCGGCGAGATTTGTACAGCATTACCGCGACCACGTACTGAGGATCGTCGGCTGGGGCGAGGCCGATAAAAGAGATCGCATGTAGATAACCATAGGTGTTACCTTCCTTAATCTGCGCTGTGCCACTCTTGCCACCAACGCGATATCCGGCGATGGCCGCGGTTTGACCAATGTGCCCCTGCTCAACAACCTTCTCTAGCATGTCGACGGTATTGCGAGCGGTTGCCTCGGAAACGGCTCTAACTGGAGCCCCAACCGGATACTCGGTGACGTGGCCATTTGAATCAGTGCAGCTTTCGAAAAGCTTTGGAGATAGTCGAACTCCCCCGTTGGCAATCGCCTGGTAGGAATAAGCCATCTGAATCGGGGTTACGGCAATTCCCTGACCAAACATGCTGTTTAGGTCGGTTTGGCCATCCCAGTTTTTGGTGTCACCGAGAATTCCACCCGATTCAAAGGCCATTTTTAGTGACGTTGGATTTCCCAAACCGAATTTCTTCATGTAGTCAACGCGAACCGATCGCTTCACCCTCGCGCCAATCTGAATGATTCCAGTGTTAGAGCTATCACGAAGAATTCCGGTGAGAGTTAGGTTCATGGTCGGGTGCTTATCCGAATCCTTGATCCAGTTTCCCCATTTCATTTTCACTTTGAACGGAGCCACAATCTGCGTAGTTGGAGTCGCCACCCCAGCATCGATGGCGGTTGCCGCGGTAATCATTTTCATGGTCGAACCTGGCTCATAGGTATTGGTGAAAATCTTGCCCTGGCGGTCTCGCTCTTTAGAAGCTCCGGGATTATTCGGATCAACGGTTGGAGCTTCCGCTGCCACTAGAAGACGTCCGGTTTTTGCTTCAATCACAATCGCGGTGCCGTAGTCGGCGCGCTCGTTCTTAACCGCGGTCTCCAGAACCTGCTGTGAGAAGTATTGAAGGTTGGTGTCAATAGTTAGCTTTAGGTCGCCACCATCTTTGGCGCGAGTGGCTACAACTGCGCTCTCAGGGATTCGAATGCCATCCGAGCCCTGGTCATAAGACTCTTTACCGTTGACACCCGCCAAACAGCTATCCATCTGGGCTTCAAGACCGGCTTTGGTTGCTCCATCGGATGTGATAAATCCAAGTAGGTTTCCAGCCACGGCTCCGTTTGGGTAAACCCGCGACACGTGGTCATCGGTCCATAACCAAGGTATGTCGAGGCTTTCAATCTGCGTCATTACGCTGGAGTTCACATTTTTGGCCAAGTTCGCGTAGACAGCTTTTCCCGCCATTTTGGCGAGAACATCCTCTTTTTTCATTCCAAGGATCGCGGCAATACGGGTGCCCAATTGATCGACGGTCATGGTCACCGTTGCGCCGTTCACCTGGCGCTCAATCGGCCCCACTTTGACCGGGGCCACATTCACGTCGTATTTGAAAATTGATTTCGCCAGAACGTTGGAATCTTTATCGAGAATACTTCCGCGTGCAGCGGTAATAACTCGAGTTATCTCACGTTTAGATTTGGATTCTTCCTTGATTGCGCCGGCGTTTACCACTTGCAAATCAAGCAGATGGGCGATGAAGTAGAGCACAAACACTGCGACGATTATGCGAATGAGTGAAAAGCGTTTCCGCTCCTCAGTAGGTGGCAACAAGCTCATTTCTGCCTACCTATTGCTCTAGTAAGTTGGGGATGCTTGAATCGACCCGCTGTGTGCGCCAATCGAACTCGAAGTAGAACCTAACACGCTGTTTGCCGATACCTCGTCTAATTTGCTGACGTTGGTGTCGGTGGTCATTGCTGCGTTTGGAACAAGGTTTTTCGAAACTGTGCGCTCGTTTGCCTGTGCACGACGAGGTTTTCCAATCACTGTGCTGTCTGCGAGGCGAAGAAATACCGGGTTCACGTTTGAAACCATTCCTAGCGCATGGGCAACGTTCACCAAGTTCTGGTTTGAAGAAAGCGAGTTGACTTCAGAACCGATAATGTCGGCCTGAGTGCTGAGGTTCGAACGCTCAATCTTGAGGTTTGAAATCTCGTAGGCTCCCGCGGTGGTGACACCGGCCATTAGAACGTTTAGCAACTGGATTACCACCATTCCACCGACGATGGTTCCAACGGCTTTTAGGTTGCGAGGCCTTGCCTTCTGAAGGAGTCCTAGGTTCGGACGACTTAATGGCTTTGCTGCTGCTCTAATTGCGCTCATGCTGCTTCTCTGATCTTTTCGGCTGCGCGCATCCGGACAGATGCGGCTCTAGGGTTGGAAAGTTTTTCTGCGTCGCTTGCTACCGCGGTTCCGCGAGTCAACATTCGAAGTACTGGTGCGTGTTCCGGAAGCTCTACCGGCATGTCGAGCGGCGCCGATGAGGTGGAGAGAGCAACCAAAGACTTTTTTACGATGGTGTCTTCTAGCGAGTGGTACGACATCACTAGGATGCGGCCGCCAACTCGGAGGCTCGCAACTGCTGCTGGGATTGTGGCTGAGAGGATCTCGAGCTCTCCGTTGACTTCGATGCGAAGAGCTTGAAATACACGCTTTGCCGGGTGTCCGCTGGTCTTTCCTGGGATGTATGGAACGATCTTGGCAATCAGAGCAGCCAGGTCTGAACTGTTTGCAAAAATCTGGCTCTTGCGTCTAGCTACGATTGCGGTAGCAATTGGCTTCGCGTAACGCTCCTCGCCATATTCTTTGAAGATTCTTGCCAGCTCAGCTTCGCCATACTCGTTCAACACATCAGCCGCCGTTTGGCCTTCGTTCTGGTTCATTCGCATGTCGAGTGGAGCCTCGAACGAATAGGCGAAGCCTCGTTCTGCCTCATCGAGCTGCATTGAGGAAACTCCGAGGTCTAGCAGCACTGCGTCGACGTTCTCGATGCCAAGCTCAGCGAGAACCTCTTCGATTTCGCTGTAGACGGCGTGAGCAAACTTGATTCGACTGCCGAAGCGTGCCAAACGGGTTCCGGCAAGCTCTAGCGCCTTCTCGTCACGGTCGATTCCGACCACGGTTAGGTTTTCGAACTTGTCCAAGAATGCTTCGGTGTGGCCGCCCAAGCCGAGAGTTCCGTCGACTAGCACGGCGTTAGCGCCACCGAGAACCTCGCCAAGTAGTTCGATTGCATAGTCCAGTGCTACTGGAGTGTGAAGTTCGTTGATTTCCTTAGCCATGTCATCCCTAGAAAATTCCAGGGATCACCTCCTCATCGAGGTCGGCGAATTGCGCGTCTTGCTCTGCCATGAACTGGTTCCAAGTAGCAAGGTCCCAGATTTCAATTCGATTGTTGACACCGGCCAAAATCAGTTCGCGTCCCAGCCCCGCGTATTCACGTAGGTGCCCAGGAATAGTGATACGACCCTGCTTGTCTGGCGCTTCGCTCTCAGCCGAGGCCATGAAGTTTCTAACGAAGAATCGAGCCGCTTTAGTGGTCTGCCTGGCCGCTTCCAGGCTCTGGGAGATTTTGGAGAACTCGGTTGCCGTGTACATCGAAACACAGCGGTCTTGACCTTTGGTTAGGTAGATTCCGTCGCCTAGGGCTTCACGCCACTTGGCTGGAAGGATCAGTCGTCCTTTGTCGTCCAGCTTTGGCTGTGACTGTCCGCTAAAAGTCATTCGTTCCTCCCCTCCCTGGTCAATTACTCCTAATAACTCCACTTTACTCCACAAATCTCTCAAAAAAGCACATTTGACTTGTTTTTTGAATACTTTTTATGTAACAAGTCAGTAACTAAAAGGAATATCGTGAGTGGAGCAAAGTGGAGCAATTTTTGGATATCTTCCCGAAAATGGGCAAAAAAATACAGCCCGAAGGCTGCATCAGTTAGAAATCGACCTATTTAGAGCTCGTGGTGGAGACTGCCAGGTACACGCCGCCTAGCATCAGCGCAAATCCGATCAGCCCGATACCCAGTGCTTGGTTCATTACACCGGCCAAAAGAATAGAAATTCCTGCTACCAGAATCAGAGTTCCCGCGATGACTCGCTTGGCGGAGACGTTCGAGCTCGCCAGCTTTCGCTTCGCTGAGTCGGCGGGACCGGCACGAAGGCTTTTTTCAAGCTCGTCCAAGAGTTGCTGCTCGCGCTCACTTAGTCCCATTCCCCCATTGTATGAGAGAGGCCAGCGTCTAGGCTAGAGCAATGAGCGAAAGTAAGACCCTAATCGACTTAGTAGAGCGCCGGCTCGCCAGTTTCTGCGCTGAACGCCGCGCCGAACTCACGGCCATTGAGCCCGAGCTCGGTCAAGTAATCGACTTCATTCAGGGGTTGCTAATCGGAGGTAAGCGCTTCCGCGCACTTTTCGCCTACTGGTCTTGGGCCTCCTGCCTGAGTGACACCACCACCCCGCACACTGATTCGCAAAAAGAACGAAGTGCGTCTGCCCTCGTCGACATATGCGCAGCGTTGGAGATGTTCCACGCAGCCGCACTCGTTCACGACGACCTCCTCGATAACTCTGACACCCGTAGAGGTGCGCCGGCAGTACACAAAAAGTTTGAATCGCTCCACACCAACAGCGGCTGGGCCGGTTCGGCTAGCCGGTTCGGTCAAGCAGGTTCGGTTCTTGCCGGCGACCTGATGCTCGGATGGGCATCTGAACTTTTCGACAGCGGAGTAAAGCGAGCACCCAGCAGTGAAATCGCTTGGAATTGCCGCGACGAGTTCGCAAAAATGCGCATCGAGGTGATGGCTGGTCAGTATCTAGACATCTTGGAAGAGAACGCCGGACCAACTCGCGACGCCGACGAAGCGGTAGGCCGCGCAAATCGAGTGATGCTCTACAAGACCGCCAAGTACAGCATCGAAGCACCACTACTGATTGGCGCTTCGTTTTGCGGAGCCAGTGCGGAAACCATGCGTGGGCTTTCGGCTTTCGCGATTCCGCTAGGTTTGGCATTCCAGCTTCGCGACGACGTGTTGGGTGTTTTTGGTGAGCCTGAGGTTACGGGCAAGCCAGCCGGAGACGATTTGCGCGAAGGAAAGCGAACCACGCTCATCGCACTCACTCGCCAAACTTTGAGTGGCACCACCGTGAAGCTGTTTGACGAATTGATGAGCAATCGCGACCTAAACGCCGAGCAGATTCGCCTTCTTCAGGAGACCATCAAGGGCTCAGGAGCACTGGCCAAGGTTGAGCAAATGATCGACGAATACGGAAACGAAAGCTTGCTGGCGCTTCAACAACTGCAGTTGGATGAGTTCGGTAAAGAAAACTTGAAGACGCTTGCCCTCAAAGTTGTAAACCGTTCGAGCTAGAAAGCTAGCGACTGGGCGATTCGGCGAACCTCGGTCTTGCGGCCGGCCAAGAGTGAATCAATTGGTGCATGACCTAGTGAGTCCTCACGAGTGTAAAGCCATTCGATGCTCTGACCCAAGGTGAACCCTGCGTCGATTAGAACGCTGATAGTTCCTGGTAACGAGCTCAGCGGCTCTCCGTCGACGATCAAATGCGCTGGAACCGACTTCACTCCCTCACGAGGAACAAAGAACAGCGCATGTTCTTCAACAAGCCGGTGAACCTTGCCAGGAGTTAGGCCTAGCAACTCCCCGACTTCTGGAACGGTTAGCCACTTGTCTACTGAAGAAAAAACATCACTCACATCAATAGATTGCCACACCAATGGGCTTGAACGTAATTGAATTCGAATTGTGTGACCATATTCATTGAGAAGTATGAATAACATCACAATCCAAATCGGAACCGAACTGTCGGGGCGCTACCGCGTTCAACGACTTTTGGCGCACGGTGGGATGGCTAGTGTTTACGAGGCCATCGATCTTCAACTTCATCGCCAAGTAGCTATAAAGGTGCTGGCATCGCACCTCTCCGGAGACCCAATTTTCCGTGAGAAATTCCTTACCGAAGCTCGTGTAGCAGCTGCACTAAACCACCCGAACCTGGTCAACATCTATGACCAAGGTCAACACGGCGATTACACCTACCTCGTTCTTGAGCTGGTCACGGGAACCACTTTGCGGCACGTACTCGACGATTTCAAAGTCATCGATCCCGAGCGAGCCCTAGAGCTGATGGAAGCTGTGCTGAACGCTCTAGGTGCCGCTCACGCAGCCGGAATTATCCACAGAGACATCAAGCCTGAAAACATTTTGCTCAGCAACGAGGGTCGCATCAAACTGAGTGACTTCGGCTTGGCTAGAAATGTGGACACCAGAACCGAAGCAAGCGAACTGCTCGGCACGGTAGGTTACATGGCCCCAGAACTCGTTACCGGCGGTGCCGCCACGAAGGCTACCGACGTCTACGCCTGTGGCATCATGCTCTACGAGATGCTTACCGGCTCGCGCCCTTACGTTGGCGAACAGAGCATGCAGATCGCATATCAGCATGCACACTCGCGCGTGCCAGCGCCTAGCTTGGCTAATCTCGAACTGAGCCCGGCTTTAGATCGTCTCGTGCTTCTTGCCACCGAGCCAAATCCGGTAAATCGACCTGCTGACGCAGCTGCTCTGTTGAACGCACAACAACAACTTGAAACCCTTGCTCCCGATAATCGAACCCGCGTACTAGACCCAATTGAGTCGATGGGTGGGGACACAGAAGTGATCCAACCGATTGAACGAGCTCCGGATGAGCTCCCACTCGCCAACATCCCTGCCAGAAGGAAACTCGTTCCGTACTTAGCATGGGCAGTCGTGGCAATCTTGGTTGGATCTCTAGGCGGCTGGTGGTTTGGAGCAGGACCTGGAGCCCTTTCCCCCATTCCTCAGCTGAGCAATCGCACCATGACTCAGGCCCAGGTAGCGCTTTCTCCACTCGACCTGAAAATAGTTGTTGCCCACGAAAACTCCAGCACGATTGATGCCGGTTTCATCACAAGAACCGACCCAGCAGCCGGAGGCTTCGTTGGTCGCGGCGGGAAGATAACAATCTATCTATCCGATGGTCCAAAGTTGGTGAAAGTTCCAACGCTCAAGGATAGGAATCTCGCCGATGCCACAACCACGCTGGTCGGAGCCGGATTCGTTCTCGGCCAAGTGAAGTCTGTTTTTAGTTCTGTTGCGCTTGGGAACATCGTTGATCACACCGGCAGCGACGGGCTAGCCATTGCCGAAGGGTCAAAGGTCGACCTCAAAGTGTCCCTTGGCGCCATTCCATCGGTTGCCGGACTAACTCAAGACGCCGCCAAGGCAGCTCTAAACCTGGTCGGACTAGAAATTGGTACGGTAACCGAGAATTACAGCGATAGCGTGCCTAAGGGAAACGTAATCGACCTTGTTCCCAACCAGATCGGACTAGAAAAAGGTTCGACGGTCGACCTGACCATTTCCAAGGGAACCAACAAGGTGACTATCCCAAACATCGTTGGTAACCGCATCTTGGCGGCTCAAGACATTCTCAAGAACCTAGGGCTGAAGGTTTTGGTTGATACCAACCTTCCGAACAACCAGTGGGGTTTGAAGAACGTGAAGTCGACTAACCCTATTGCTGGAACCGTGGTGCGCATTGGCGACACGGTTACGCTGATTGCTCGTTACTAATTAGTTTTTTGTTAGCGACTCGGCTACAAGGAATGCAAGTTCAAGCGACTGACTGTGGTTCAGGCGTGGGTCACAAAGTGACTCATAACGCTCTTCCAAAGTAGCCTCATCAATCATTTCGGAACCGCCAAGGCACTCGGCAACGTCATCGCCCGTAAGTTCAACGTGGATACCGCCTGGAACGGTGCCCGCTGCGTGGTGAACTTCAAAGAACCCGCGAACTTCGTCCATGACATCATCGAAGCGACGTGACTTGTAGCCGTTTTTCGTTGTGATGCCGTTTCCGTGCATTGGGTCGGTAATCCAAAGTGGAGCGGCCCCTAGATCGCGAACTGCCTCTACTAGCTTTGGAAGCTCCTCACGAATCTTGCCGGCACCCATTCTGGAAATGAAGGTTAGACGTCCTGGTTCGCGCTCTGGGTCAAGCTTCTCGATAAGCGCCTTGACGTCGTCGACGGAGGTGGTTGGACCCAGCTTCACACCGATTGGATTGCGAACTCTGGAGAGGAAATCCACGTGAGCGTTGTCGAGCTGACGAGTGCGCTCGCCAATCCAAACAAAGTGACCACTCGTGTCGTAAGGGTTGCCGGTGCGTGAATCGATTCGAGTCATTGGGCGTTCGTAGTCGAGCAGCAGCGCCTCGTGGCTCACATAGAACTCGGTGGTTCGAAGTGAATCAAAGTCGGCACCGCAGGCAGCCATGAACTTGATGGCGCGGTCAATTTCCTTGGCCAACGACTCGTATCGAATGTTGGCAGGGTTCTCGCTAAAACCGCGGTTCCACTCGTGAACCGAACGAAGATCGGCAAAGCCACCCTGTGTGAAAGCACGAATCAGGTTGAGGGTTGAGGCAGAAGTGTTGTAGGCCTTCAACATGCGCCATGGGTCATTGGCTCGAGACTCCGGGTTGAAGTCGTATCCATTGACGGCGTCGCCGCGGTAAGCAGGCAGAGTGATCTCTCCGCGAGTTTCGTCGTTTGATGAGCGAGGCTTTGCGAACTGACCAGCCATTCGACCCATCTTCACGACCGGCATAGAAGCGCCGTAGGTGAGAACTACTGCCATCTGAAGCAAGGTCTTAACTCGGTTGCGAATGCGGTCAGCAGTTGCGTCGGCAAAGGTCTCAGCGCAGTCACCGCCCTGAAGGAGGAACGCCCGACCAGCGGCAGCCTCTGCCAAGCGGTTGCGAAGCTGATCGACTTCCCCAGCAAAAACCAATGGCGGCTGCTTGGCCAATTCGGCACGCACCTTTGCTAGTTCATCGAGGTTAGGCCAAATTGGCTGCTGGGCCGCTTCAAGCGAGGCGTGGTGGTCTAGCCCGGTCAGAATGTCATTCATTGTTTTGTTCCCTCTTAGCGCGCTCGTGCGCGTTTCTCTTTCAAAGTTGATGCATAGGTGTCCACGTATTCTTGGCCACTAAGTTTCATCAGTTCGTACATGATTTCATCGGTGACCGCGCGAAGAATCACACGGTCGCCTTCCATGCCGTCGAATCGCGAGAAGTCAAGTGGTTCGCCAACAATGATTCCGATTCGACGGATTCGTGGCAAACGTCGACCAATCGGCTGCACCTTTTCGGTATCAATCATCGCCACTGGAATTACGGGAACCTTTGATTCCAAAGCCATGCGAGCGATTCCGGTACGGCCACGGAACAGACGACCATCAGGTGAGCGGGTACCTTCTGGGTAAATTCCAAGTACCTGCCCCTGCGCCAAAACCCGGAGACCGGTATTCAGAGAAGCCTCGGACGCCTTGCCACCGGAGCGGTCGATTGGAAGCTGTCCGGTTGCTTTGAAGAACCATCTGGTCAAAGCACCCTTGATGCCTTTACCTGTGAAATATTCGCTTTTGGCTAAGAAGACCACTGGGCGTCTCGACTGCAGCGGCAAGAAAATAGAGTCCGAGAATGAAAGGTGATTGCTCGCCAAGATCACTGGACCGCTAGTTGGAATGTTCTCCATCCCACGAACCCAGGGGCGAAAAAGCGCCTTCAAAATCGGTCCGAGCAGGAAGTTTTTCAGGATGAAATAAGCCATCCGATTACCTCCAATCAACCTTTATAGTTTAGCGACCGCTAAGTTCGCCGCGAGCCAGGTCGGCTGCACCGACCACACCGGCATCATTTGCGAATTGCGCAGTAACAATCTTGAGCTCTGGATGAAAACCTCGAGCTGAAAGTGAACCGAGGTATGCCTCACGCATTGGAGTTAGAAGCAACTCGCCAGCAGCGCTTACTCCCCCGCCAATGACTACGACTTCTGGGTCTAGCACGGCAGCAATAGTTGCAATGGTCTTTCCTAAAGCAATACCAAGATCACTCAGTAGTTCAAGAGCCCCGGCATCGCCTTCGCTAATTGCTTGGTAAACCTGCACCCCGGTGAGTTCGCCATCGTTCTCTCGCATCAGTTCGGCTAGTCGAGCACCTTTGACGGCATCGCCGTGAGCTAATTCAATTGCCGATTTCAGAAGTGCGGTTCCAGAGCCGTACTGTTCGATGCAACCGTGACGACCGCAGCCACAGAGCCGGCCGTTGGGAATGTGGCGAATGTGCCCAAGTTCCGCTGCCACTCCAAAACCGCCTCGCAACAAGCGGCCATCGGTGATGATTGCTCCACCAACGCCGGTCCCGATGGTCAACATGACCATGTGGCGATACCCTCTACCGGAACCGTAACGGTACTCGGCCCAACCGGCGGCGTTCGCATCATTATCGATGAAAACCGGGATGTCCAACTTTGCCTCGAGCTTTGCTTTGAACGGTTCATTGCGCCAAGAAAGGTTCGGTGCATAAACAATGTTGGCTCGCTCGGCATCAACAAAACCTGCTGCTGCAACTCCGGCAGCGATTACCTGTTCACCCTCGCTGAGTTCTTGAATCAGACCAACCACGGCGTCGGCGATGGCGTCTGGGTTGGTTGCTGGAGTCGGTACGCGCGCTTCACGAATGATTACTCCGTCGGCGTCGACGAGTGCACCAGCAATTTTCGTGCCGCCGATGTCAATGCCGATTGCGTGCATAATCTCCGCCTAAAGTAACGATTCGAATTTTTAAGAACAGGCTTTCAAGTTTAAGCCCAATTAGTTCGGCCCGAGGAATTAGAGTTTTAGAAACAATTGTTAGGACAATCAATGAAGACTTACGATATCGACCCAATCGTGGTTTCAACAAACACGACTAACATCACGGACCTTCTCGTCGATCGAGTCAGGGAAACCCCTAAGGGTGCACTTTTCGCGATTGAACAAGCCGATGGCAGATGGCATGACGTTTCTGGAGAAGACTTTCTAAGTCAGGTTTGCGCGGTGGCCAAGGGCCTCATAGCGTCTGGCATTCAGCCGGGCCAAGCCGTAGCAATCATGAGCAAGACTCGCTATGAGTGGACCCTTATCGACTTTGCCATCTGGTTTGCTGGCGCGGTTTCTGTTCCAATCTACGAGAGCTCTTCGCCAACTCAGATGCAGTGGATTATTTCCGACAGCGACTCCGTTGCCGTCTTCTTGGAAACGGAAGAACACCAGACCCGCTTCGATTCCATAAAATCATCCGTTCCACTCGCTCGCCAGGTTTGGCGACTAGACCAGGACTCGGTTGAACTTCTAATCCAACGCGGACGAGACATCGATGACGAAACTCTAGAGCAGCGACGCACCAGAGCCGGCCTCTACGACCTAGCAACCATCATTTACACCTCAGGCACCACCGGCGTACCAAAGGGCTGTGAGCTACTGCACCGTGGCTTCGTTGAACTAAGCAAGAACGCGATGCTGGAACTTCCAGAGGTATTGCAAACCGGACGAGCCACACTTCTGTTTTTGCCGTTGGCACACGTTTTTGCAAGATTCGTTGAAGTTTTGGCAGTGCACGTAGGTATCAAAGTTGGACACAAGGCTGACGCCAAAGATATCGGTCCGGCCATGATCTCATTCAAGCCAGACTTCCTGCTGGCCGTTCCTCGCGTTTTCGAGAAGGTTTACAACTCAGCCGAACAGAAAGCCGAAGCCGGCGGAAAGGGTGACATCTTCCGCAAGGCAGCCGTCGTTGCAGTGAATTATGCGAAGGCTAAAGAGGAAAAGGGCAGCGCTAGCCTCGGTCTAAC
>JBJOJC010000082.1:0-2569 GCA_046046825.1 Actinomycetota bacterium
GCTTAGAGCCGGAAACCAGGTGCATTTCTTGCTCAAGCATTCGGTCGGCTCCAGCCAAACCTTCTTCGCCAGGCTGGAACCAAACCACAACATCGCCGTTCAGTTCGCTGCGGTGCTGGTGAAGCAGTTTCGCTGCACCAATGCCCATGGCAATGTGAAGGTCGTGACCACAAGCGTGCATGTAGCCATTGGTCGAAGCATATTCAAGCCCGGTGTCTTCGATAACCGCGAGCGCGTCCATGTCGGCTCGCAGTAGAACGGTTGGGCCAGGTTTTTCGCCCCGAATTAATACGGCGGCGGCAGTCATTCCCGAACCTAAGAAAACATCCCCCAAGTTGCTTACCTCTGAAAGTACTCGATCTAAAGTTTTTGGAAGATCGAGGCCAAACTCCGGATTCTGATGTAGCTCTCGACGTATGTTTCGAAGCTCTTCAGAAAGCGCGCCCGCCTGCACTGTTAAGTCTTGTAAATTCAAGGTTAAACCTGCCCTTCTTGAGCCAGCATACAGGCGTAACTGGTTAGGCTTAGGCTGTGTTCTTCGAGCAAATGCACCCCACCTGGCAGTATGCCCTAGGCGATTGCCGCGACCTGCTTTTGCTCATGGAAGTGAACCTCGCTTGTGAGTCTCTCGAGTACACCCCAATCGACCAGAGAGTCATGCGTGCCCTTGAAATGAGCATGCACGACGTGAAGATTCTGATTATTGGACAAGATCCCTATCCGACCAAGAATCTTGCCATCGGGCTCGCTTTTGCCGTCGACCTGCAAGTTGAACCAAAGCTCCCTCGAAGCCTTCAAAACATCTTGAAGGAAGTTCGCGACGACCTTGGATCAAAAGTGCGCGTTGGGGGAGACCTAAGTTATTGGTCGGCGCAAGGCGTTCTGCTGCTTAACCGCCACCTAACCACCCCGGTGGGCGAAGCTGCGGGGCACGAAAACCTGGGTTGGTCGAGATTCACCAACCGCGTGGTCGAGGAACTCGCCAAGCTTCACGGCGAGAAGCTGGTCAGCATTCTCTGGGGTAAGCACGCGGCCGAGGTTGAACCACTGTTAGGTTCATCGCAAATCATTAAGTCGGCTCACCCAAGCCCGCTCTCGGCAGCCCGCGGATTCTTTGGCTCCAAACCGTTCAGTAAGGCAAATGCTGCACTCAAAAGCGTTGGCCGCAAACCAGTGAGATGGGATAGTTAATGGCACTCGATTCAGAAGCCCGTTGGCGTTTAGTACGCAAGGCAAAAGAGCAGCAAGTAAAGCCGGAAGGTGAAATCACCATTCGCGATGTTGAGCCTGGAGACCTGCGAGAAATCGCCGAAATTTACAACTTTTACGTGCTCAACAGTGTGATCACCTTCGACATTGAAGAGCAAACTCTGAACGAATGGAAATCGAAGCTCAAATACCTCCAGGGCTTGGAAATGCCGTTCAAAGTTGCGGTTAGCCCCTCGAACCAACTCCTCGGTTTCGGCTACTTCGCTCCATGGCGTCAGAAGGCTGCCTTCCGTCGCACGGTCGAAGACACCATCTATCTGAAGCCTTCCGCGATGGGAAAGCGCATCGGCACCAAGCTGCTCAGTGAGTTATTGGCTGCCGGGAAAAAAGCTGGCATTCGCGAAGTCGTCGCAGTTATTTCAGATAAGGGCGCCGAGGCTTCGATTGCACTGCACCAAAAGTTCGGTTTTGAAGAACAGGGACGACTTGCCAAGGTCGGATTCAAAATGAACAAGTGGCTCGGAACAGTCATTCTCCAGAAGCACCTGTAAACACAGAATCTTCACAGAAAACAGTCTTAGCCTTTAGTTATGAAACTTGCGCGCCTTGCCACGATTCTGGTTGGTTCACTGGTGTTGCCGATGCAACTGGCGATGCCCGCGCAAGCGCTAACCGTAGATACCCCAAACAACGATGATTCAACTAACGTCGTTGGTCTTATCGTTACCTACAAAAAGGGCATCGACCTTATCGCTCCAAATGGCGAGCCAACCGGTGAAAATTTTGCTTCGGTTGACTTGGAAAATTCGGTTCAGCTTGGTGCTGGTATGGCATCCGTTGATTTTGCCGAATCATTGAGCGCTTCGGAAGCTCAAACGGCGTTCGAGAACTTGCAAAATGACCCTCGCGTAGAGTCGGTTCAGTTCAATCGATTCATCGAGCTGGCTGGGTCAACCGCGCGTCCGATCGCGAGCCAAATTCTGCCTGGTGATGGCGTTATCGAACTGCCGATAGTTTTGAAAACCGCCATAACCAGGGCTTCGCTTAAACCTATTAGGGCAACCGACTCCTGGATGTCTGGAACCACCCCTCGAATTACCGTTTCCTGGAGCAAGCCAACCACTCGCTATTCCGGCAGCATTGTTGGCTATCGAGTTCAGCTCAAGGTTGGAAGCAATTGGGTGACTCTAAAGAGTCAAACCTCGTCAACGACCAGAAGCTACACCACCTCTAGTAGTTACCTAAAGGCGGGTACCGCCAGCCAGTTTCGAGTAGCACCGATTACCAAGGTGTACTCAAAGACCTATCTAGGTTTTTATCAAGCTGCCACCGCAACACCAACCACCGCACCTCGCTCGGT
>JBJOJC010000083.1:0-11880 GCA_046046825.1 Actinomycetota bacterium
GCTGGCTTTTCGCCTTCGCCGGAAACCCAAAAGTACTCTTTAAAACTGTCGAACATGCCCATGATTAGTCCTCCTAATGCAGTTGAGTTCAGGATATTCCTAAATTTGGCGATTGCCCGTAATTGCGGTTCCAATTCGCAGGTGTGTCGCTCCGAAACTCAGTGCCTGAAGGTAGTCGCCTGACATGCCAATGGATAGATCGCTAGCACTTGGGTGATTCGCTCGCAACTCAGCGCTCAATCGAGCGACGGTTTCGAAATCTTGTTCCGGCGCTTTGTCTAGTGAAGCAACAGCCATTAGACCTTTGAGTTTCAAAGACGAAGTTTTCACCACTCGGTCGGCAAAAGACAGTAGAGCTGATGGCGAGACTCCTCCTCGCTCTTCATCCTCGGTTAGGTTGACTTGGATGAAGACGTTGAGCGGACTTAGCAATTCCTGAGTTCTTTTGATTAGCTCATCCAATAGCGATTCGCGATCAACCGAATGGATGGTTCCGGCAAATTCCAAAGCCTGCTTTACCTTGTTGGTCTGCAGCTGACCAATCAGATGCCAGTTGGCTTCTGGCTTAGCAGAGGCCGCATTAAATTCATGAAACTTCGCATAGGCTTCTTGCACTCGGTTTTCACCATAATTGCGCTCACCTAATGCATAAAGGTCGTTCACCAACTGCACAGGGTGGTTTTTAGTTACCACGATGAGCGTTGGCTCGGTTCGGTTGAGCCTCAGGCATTCTCGGGTGATTGATTCCCTGGTCTGAACTAAGCGCTCAGCGAGCTCTGACATTACTTTAGGAAGTCAGGGATGTCGAGTTCGTCGCCAAAAGACCCGTCGTTGGTAGCTTTAGAAATGACGGGAAGATCGATTATCTCGGTCTTTGGAGCAACGCTCTCGGTGCTGGCGAGGTATCCGCCAAAAGTATCATCTTCCACGGTTGGTTTCACAACCTGGAATGGTGCAGGCTCGTCGAGTGCCACAGCTGAAACAGATTCTTCTACTTCGATTACCTGAATCTGGTCGGTGTTGGTGCGAGTTGCAATTGGCATCGATGGTTTGCGAACTGGAGCTCCCCCATCGAAACCGGCAGCGATGACGGTAACGCGGATTTCATCTCCGAGCGAGTCATCGCTTGAGAAACCAAAGATTACGTTGGCGTTTGGGCTAACGGATTCTTGAATCAGCGCTGAAGCTGCCGATACCTCCTGAAGCCCCATGTTACTGGCGCCTTGAATAAGCATGAGCACGCCGTGTGCGCCGTCGATGCCGGCTTCGAGCAGCGGGTTGTTGATTGCCTTCTCGGTCGCCTTCAGTGCGCGATCCTCACCCTTTGCGCTACCGATACCCATAAGAGCGGTTCCGGCATTTTGCATTACCGAGCGAACGTCGGCGAAGTCGAGGTTAATGGTTCCAGGAATGTTGATGAGGTCAGTGATTCCCTGAACTCCCGAACGCAACACGTCATCGGCGATCTTCAGCGCGTTTTCAATGCTGATGTTCAAGTCTTCGATGTCTAGTAGACGCTGGTTCGGAACCACAATCAGAGTGTCAACTTCAGCCTGAAGCTCTTCAATACCCTTCTGGGCCTGCTGGGCTCGACGTGGTCCTTCCCAAGCAAATGGACGGCTTACGACACCAACGGTAAGTGCGCCAAGCTCCTTGGCGATTCTGGCTACTACTGGGGCGGCTCCGGTTCCGGTTCCTCCACCCTCACCAGCGGTTACGAAAACCATGTCGGCTCCGCGAAGCGCAGCTTCAATTTCCTGGATGTGCTCTTCGGCAGCACGACGACCAACTTCTGGGTCGGCTCCGGCGCCAAGTCCGCGGGTAGTTTCACGACCAATGTCAATCTTGACGTTGGCAGCGCTCATGGCAAGCTGCTGGGCATCGGTGTTGATCGCGATGAATTCGACACCGCGGACACCCGCTTCAATCATGCGATTTACGGCGTTTACACCGGCGCCACCCACTCCAGCCACTTTGATTTCGGCTAGGTAGTTGTTCTGCTGTGCCATGTTTACCTCCATTTTGCGAACCTTAAACCTCCTGCTGAAGGTTATTGTTCGCCCATGTTTATTTACTGCGCCTAGAAATTACGCCGAAAATCACCCAAATCTGGGGAAGAGGCTTGGCGTGTCGCGCTAATAGACGGAAGGCTGATTTGGCGAAGAAACGTCGAAGGTAATTCCAGCACTTCGTTCATAGTGTTTCATCAACGCCAGGAGAACTTTTGCCTTCAAACCGGGTTGGGATGAGTCACCCCAAAGAATACTTTGATTTCTGGTCCGAAGCTTCAAAAAAACGTTGTCTTTCGATGACGCCTTGATTGACAACACGTCATTAAGCAGACTGTTCGGTAATGAAAGTAGCACGTCAATCGAACGAACAAAAGCCTTTGACGTCGACGGATTTCCAGCACCGAGAATAAATGGAAGGCGATCTTCGCTTTTAGCGCGACCGAGCTGAACCCCAGCTGGATCGTAACGATATTGCAGGCCATTTATTACTACGATGGCTATGGCTGAACGCTCAATAACCACGATACGAAGAGTATTCGGAGGAACACTGACGGCAGACACCGAATCAATCAGCTCGTACTTACTAAGTTTTGCTGCAACTTCTTCGGTGGTAATTTGCGGAAGCGGACGACCCTTTAGACTCTTCAAATCCTTGAGAATGCTCTTTTCGGAAACCAAATTGTCGCCAACAACTTCAATTTGTTTGACGGCCAAAACCGGAGATACCCAAAGCACTACAACGAGAATAACCAGAGCCGAGAGCGAGGCAGCTAGAGCGATGGTGACCTTTCGACCAAAACTGGTTTTGGGTCTAAGCCTTGCGACCGAAGCCCTGGCGTTTCTTTCGTGAATGCTTAAACGTTTGGACTCGCGACGAACTGCTTTTGGATTCGAGACTTTTGATTTTTTGGCAGGGAAAAGTGGCACTACGTTACTTGGCTTAGAAGATTTACCGCTCGGCTTTGAACCCGAACGAGATGGTGGCCGTTTCAAGTTTTACTTCTTTAGTGCTGCGAGAATTTCGGGAACCATGCGGTACACATCTCCGCAACCCATGGTGACGATGAAGTCGCCTGCTTCCGCTAAGGAAGCTGCTACCGCAGGTGTGTCTTCCCACTTCTCAACGTAGTGAACCTGAGCTTTATTCGTGAAGCTATTGGAGACCAATTCACCGGTTACGCCGGGCTCAGGATCTTCTCGTGCAGCATAGATGTCCATGACAACCACCTGATCGCTTAGAGCAAGCGCATCGGCAAACTCACGGTGCATCAAGCGGGTACGGCTGTATAGATGCGGCTGGAACACTGTTATCAACTGACCTGAACCAACTACTGCTCTAGCTGCCGAAAGTGCAGCAGCAACCTCGGTTGGGTGGTGTGCGAAGTCATCGTAAACACTTACGCCCCGCTCCTCTCCGTGGAGTTCAAAGCGTCGCTCGGTTCCCCTGAAAGTCTCGATGCCGGCTAAAGACTTCGCCGGGTCGAACCCTAGACCAACTAGAACAGCAAATGCTCCTGCAGCATTGATGGCATTGTGCAGACCTGGGATGTTGAGTTTAGCCTCGAAGACTTGGGAATCGAATTCGACCTTGAACGAAACTTTGGCTCCGGAAGCGTCAACGTCGAAGAGGCGAACCGTGGACCCGGGGGCCTGTCCAAAAGTAAGCATTCGCTTACCCTGCAGTAGACCAGAAACTCGAACAGCACCTGGATCGTCCGAGCTTATTGCTACAAACTCCTTGGCGCCTGAGGCAAACTTGGCAAACTCTGCTTCGAACGCTTCTAGCGAGCCGTAGTGATCCAAGTGGTCTGGATCAACATTCGTAATTAGAGCCACTGCCGTTTCGTAGTGAAGGAAAGATCCGTCAGATTCGTCGGCTTCAATTACAAAAAGGTCATCCTTGCCACTCGCACTGGAAGCGCCAAGCTCGGCTATGACTCCACCGTTCACAAAGCTCGGGTCAACACCCAAACGTAGTAAGCCGGTGATTACCATGCCGGTGCTGGTGGTTTTTCCATGGGCTCCGGCAACTGCTATCAGCCGATTCTTCGTAGTCAGGTATGCAAGAGCAGCTGAGCGATGGAGAACAGGAATACCGCGTTCCTTTGCTAAGACATACTCAGGGTTCGTTGGCCAAAGTGCGGAGGTGACCACAACGGTGTCCGGTGTGCCCAGATTGTCTTTGTCGTGACCGATGTGAATAGTTGCACCAAGTTCGCGAAGAGCGGCGACATTACCCGTGTCTCGAAGGTCGGAGCCGGTCACCTTGTGCCCCATCCCGAGCAGGATTCTAGCGATGCCGCTCATACCAGACCCACCGATACCGATGAAGTGAACGGTACCTAGGTCATCCGGAACTGGCTGTGAAAAATCTGGTTTAATCATGTTTATCCTCGGCTCAACCCTATTTGCCTGCTCGGTTTTTGGTTGGCAACACACTCTGAACCAGTGCGAGTAAGCGGCTAGTCCCATCGGCTATGCTGACCCGCTTAGCGGCAGCCGACATGGCCGCCAGGGCTTTGTTATTTGAAATGAGTGGTATCACCTGGTTGCGCACGTAGTCGGCGGTAAATTTAACATCTTCAACTAGCACGGCTCCCCCAGCATCAACCAAGTCAGCTGCGTTGAAACGTTGTTCACCGTTACCTACTGGATAGGGAACGAACACGCTAGGAAGACCAAAAGCCCCTAATTCGCATACGGTTGAAGCTCCTGCACGCGCAACCGCTAGGTTCGAGGCAGATATGGCCAAGTCCATCCGATCACAGTATTTGATGCGAACCAACGCAGAATTGGACACCTCAGGTAGTTCCGAATTTGCCCCGGTGATGTGTAACACCTGAACCCCAGCAGCGTCGAGTGCCGCTGAAGCTTCTGCAATCGATTCGTTTATTCTTTTCGCACCGAGCGATCCGCCGGTAACTAAAAGCGTTGGAACATCTGGTTTCAATCCGAGTTCGACCCTTGCGGCAATCTGGTTAGCGTTCGCTACAGCCTCTTCGATTTCTAAACGTAGCGGCATGCCAGTCACCACCGCGCCCGGCAACTTCGTTGAAGTAAATGCCACGGCAACGGCTGCGGCGTTCTTGGCTCCAAGTCGATTTGCCATTCCCGGAAGTGCGTTTGCCTCATGTATTACCAGCGGCACTCCGGCACGTTTGGCTGCTAAATATGCGGGAGCACTGGCATATCCACCAAAGCCTATGACCACATCGATCTTTCGTTCCTTGATAAGCGCAGAAACCTGCTTCACCGCACTCATTAGTTTGAATGGAAAGCGAAGCGCGTAAAGCGTTGGCTTTCTTGGAAATGGCAACTTTTCAATCGTCTGAAGTTCAAAACCGCGCATCGGCACCAGTCTGGACTCCAAACCCTCAGCCGTACCAAGGGTGATAACCGTGGAACTGGGTTCTTTCGTTCGGATCAGTTCAGCGAGAGCCAACAAAGGGTTCACATGGCCACCGGTGCCACCTCCAGCAAGAAGATAGGTGGTCATCGAACTCCAGCTCCTCGAACGACGCGAAGTGCCGGCTTGAGTGCGTTATTGCGCTCGATTCCGAGAACAATTCCAATCGCAATAAGTGTTGCCAACATCGACGAACCACCGGCAGAAATCAGCGGCAGGTTCACTCCTAATACTGGGAACATCGTGAGGACAACTGAAATGTTGATGAATGCCTGAGCCATGATCCAAAAAGTTACACCGTAGACGACAAGCCGCTGGAATGGGTCGTTGGTTCTTTTGGCAATGCGCATCATGACCATGCCGAGAGCTATGAAAAGAACAATGGTGAACAAGGCGCCGACCATTCCCCACTCTTCTCCGATGATCGCGAAAATGAAGTCGTTTTGCGCCTCTGGCAACCAAGACCATTTCATTTTTGAACCGCCTAGACCAACACCGAACGGCCCGCCAGAAGCAAATGCCCACTTAGCGTGTTCCGACTGCCAGTTATAACCATTCGGGTCTGGTGCGTCAGGGTTCAACCAAGCCAGGAATCGCCCACGACGAGATGCGTTACTCATCATCAGTAACGGAACCGCAACGACGGCTCCTAGCGAAAGCCCACCGACGAGTTTCCAGGGAAGACCAGCCATGTAATAGATTCCGAAAAGAATCAGAGCCATGATGAGCACAGTTCCCACATCGCTGCCCAAAAAACCAACCATGAACGCTATGACTGCGAAAACAGCGCTCGGCACCATCCAAAATTGCAGTTCACTTGGGTGGAACTTATTTTCTCTAACCAAAACATTTGCAACATAAAGAATTAGGGCGATTTTGATGAACTCAGAAGGTTGCAGTGAAAGACCCGGACCGAGGTTTAGCCAGTTACGGTTTCCGTTTACCGAGGCACCTAGCGGGGTAAAGACCACCAAAAACTGGAGGAATAGACCAGACGCGAGTGCCCAGTTAGCCAGCCATTGCAAGCGCTCAGGTTTGATGTAGGCGAACACCACCATGAGAAAGGCGCCCAAGACGATACCGCCAAGCTGTGATCGCATCTCACCGAACATATTGTTCTCTTTGATAACTGAATCGACATAAGACGACGAGAACACCATGACTGTTCCAAACGCGGTCATGAAGATAACTATCCAGAGCAAAGTCTTGAAATCGGCAGACTGCCCGGTAAAGACAGTTCTAACCATCTTTCGTAAACTTGAAAGTAGAGACGGTAGAAAACCACCGACGTTCAAACGCTTTCGCTTAGCCATCGCCAACCCCATTTTGTTTTAGTACCGCACGCGAGAATTGATTTCCCCGATCCGCGTAATCCTTGAATTGATCCATTGATGCGCTCGCAGGAGCCAACAAGACTGTGTCACCGGTGGCAGCGATTCCGCCAGCTGCAGCCACGGCACGACCCATCACATCTTCACCATCGCCAATTTCAATTACCGGAACCGTTGGAGCGTGTTCCGCCAGCGCGGCCAAAACCATCGAACGATCGACGCCGATGACAACCGCTGCTTTGATCTTCGAAGCAACCGTCTTAACCAGGGCAGAAATGTCGACGCCCTTTAGTAATCCACCCACCAACCAGATCACCGAGTCGAATGAATTCAGCGAGGCCGCTGCCGCGTGTGGATTGGTCGCTTTGGAATCATCAATCCACGCAATTCCATCTCGCTCCAAAACCAATTCGATTCGATGTCCGTCGAGTTTGAAGGTCGATATCCCGTCGCCAATTGCTTTTGCCGGAACACCATAGGCGCGGGTCAGAGCTGCTGCGGCGGCAATGTTTTGCAGCAAATGCTTAGTGACCACACCGATGTTGGATATCTGTTCGAGGGTAGCGAGTGCTTCGATCACCTTGCTCTTGCGCATTGGCGAATAGGCATTGTCAACCAGAACGTCTTCGACGAAGCCGAAATTTGCTGGCCCTGGGAATCCGATTCCGAAACCAATTGCTCGAGCACCATCTTGAACATCAGCGCTTTCTACAAGCTTCATCGTCTGCTCATCGGTTGTGTTGTAGACACAGGCAGATTCGACTTTCTCAAAAATTTTGCCCTTGGCAGAGCGGTAGGCATTAAGGGAACCGTGCCAATCTAGGTGATCGAGGTCTACGTTCAAAACCGCCGATGCGAATGGCGCAATCTCGCCAAGATAGTGCAACTGAAAACTCGAAAGCTCAACCACCAGAACATCGAAACCCGTTTCATCTCTAACGCAGTCGAGAATCGGAGTTCCGATGTTTCCGCACGATACAGCTCGTAACCCCGCGGTTTGCAAAATGTGAGTGGTCAGTTGAACCGTTGTGGTTTTGCCGTTGGTTCCCGTAACGCAAATCCAGTCGGCAGGCTTACCCAACTTGTCTCGCAGACGCCAAGCCAGGTCGATGTCGGTCCAAATAGTTATCCCGGCGTCGTTCGCCCAAACTATTTCGTCTGAATCTGGTCTGAAGCCGGGGGAAGTAACCACTACTTCCGGATCGAACGCCTGAATTTTGGCAAGAGTTTCAGGTTTTGAAGCACTAATGAAAGTCTCAACTCCCAGAACTTCGAGGAGGTCAATATATTCCGGTTCCGACTTCGTCGCTACTACCAAAACTTTGCAACCAAGCTCAGCCAAAGTGTCGGCGGCAGAAAAACCAGACACACCCAACCCATAGATGACTACTCGAAGATCTGACCATTTCGAGTGCCAACTGGTAAGTGTGTCCAGTTTGCTCATGGTTTAGGCGTAGGTCCATTCCATGTAGAACACTCCGACGCCGGAAAGAACGCAGAGCGCTCCGATGATCCAGAAACGAACCACGATTGTGATTTGCTCCCAGCCCTTGTGCTCGAAGTGGTGGTGCAACGGACTCATAAGGAAAACTCTTTTGCCGGTTCCGGTTTTCCACTTCGTGATTTTGAAGTAAACGCGTTGAATGATTACCGAACCCGTGACAATCACAAACAAGCCGCCGATTGGAATCAGGAGTAACTCGGTTCGAGTCAGGATGGCCAGAGCCGCAAGTGCTCCTCCCAAACCTAGCGATCCGGTGTCTCCCATGAAAATTTGAGCCGGTGAAGTGTTCCACCAGAGGAAGCCAATGAGTGCGCCAACTATGGCTGAGGCTACAACCGCAAGATCCAGCGAGTCTTTTACCTCGTAACAGTTGTGCAAGGTGTGGTCAGGGAAACACGATTGGTTGAACTGCCAGAAACCAATGATTGCGTAGGCACCAATCGACATTGCACTGGTTCCGGTCGCTAGCCCGTCCAAACCGTCGGCTATGTTTACACCGTTAGAGGTTGATGCCACTAAAAAGTAAATCCAGAGAACAAACAGAACTAAACCAACCACCGGACCCCAGAACATCAGGTCGATACTGGTGTCACGAACGATAGAGATGGAAGCGGAGGCTGGCGACCAACCGTCGGCGTCTTTTAGTTGTAGGGCCATGATGGCGAATGCCACAGCCACCACGCCCTGGCCAAAGATTTTTGCCCAACCGCTCAGCCCAAGAGAACGCTGTCGGTGCGTTTTGATGAAGTCGTCGACAAACCCGACCAAACCCAAACCAACCATCATGAACAAAACCAGAAGCGCCGAATTACTGACCGGTTCACCATTGACGAATTTTGCAGCGAATACGGCGATCACCGAACCGAGAATGATGGCGATTCCACCCATAGTAGGGGTACCTCGCTTGGTGTGGTGAGTTTTCGGGCCGTCATCTCGAATGAACTGTCCCCAGCCGACGCGCTTGAACAACCAGATAAAACCCGGTGTAGCAAATAGCGTGAACGCCAGCGCAATGGCACCAGCCAAAATTATGGACTTCACTTCAAAACCTCCAGCAGATCGTCACCTAGGTGGCGTAGATTCGCCGACTTTGACGACTTGACTAAGACAATGTCTCCAGGCTCAAGCATTTCACGAATGTAGTCCAAAGCGTCGGAGCTTGACTCGAAGAATATTGACTCTCCGTCCCAGGAACCTTCCTGCATCGCTCCCATGTGAATAAGTTTCGCGGCCGTCCCCACGACAACCAGTTGATCGATGTTGTAGCGAACCACTAATCGTCCAACCTGGTCGTGAGCGTCTCTCGAGTACTCGCCGAGTTCGGCCATTTCACCGAGAACGGCAATCGTTCTGCGGCCGGCCTTCCCGAGATGCGCCAACGTTTGTAGTGCTGCTTTCATCGAATCCGGGGAAGCGTTGTAGGCGTCATTAATCACTGAAACGCCGTCTTTGCGGTTGGTGAGCTGCATCCTCCAACGTTCTGCCAAAGGAAGCGCAGCCAAGGCTGATAGTGCAGTACTCAGCGATAATCCCAACTGATCGGTTACCGCCAAAGCTGCTGTTGCATTCATCAACTGGTGCTCACCGAGAATCTGTAGGTTTACTCGACTTGTTTCACCGTTCGGCAGGTGTAAATCAGCAGACGTTCCTGAAATCGAAAGGTCAACATTGTCGAATCGAAATGCTGCGCTCGATTCTGTGCCGAAAGACACGCTCTTAGCAGTGGTGAGACCGGTCATTCGAGTTACTTCTCCATCATCAGCGTTGTAGATGAAGGTTGAACTACTGTCGAGGGCTTTCACCAACTCGGACTTAATTTGGCTAGTTACTTCGATGCCCCCGAAGGCTCCAGCGTGAGCAAGTCCAACCTTGAGCACAATTCCAATGTCTGGCTTAGCTATGTTCGCAAGGTAGGCGATACTTCCGGTGCCACCGGCACCGAGCTCCACCACTAGGAATTGAGTCGACTCGTCGATCTTGAGAATTGAGATTGGCGCCCCAACCTCGTTGTTGTAGGACTCAATCGGAGCGACGGTCTTGCCAAATTTGGAAAGGATTGCTCCCAGCATGTTTTTCGTGCTGGTCTTTCCGTTGGAGCCGGTAATCCCAATCACCTTGATTGTGCCGGCTTCACGAACCTTCGCCAACACTGCAGCAGCAAGTTTTCCAAGCGCAAGTACTACATCGGTAACCACAATTTGTGGGAGTGCAACTTCTGTTTGAATTTGCTCAACCACAGCGCCCACGGCTCCGAGTGACTTAGCGCTTTCTAAGAAAATGTGGCCGTCGGTGTTTTCACCGGGTTTGGCAAAAAATAACGAGCCCGAGGAAACCAAACGCGAGTCTGTTTCGACGCTGCCGAAAACCTCGGCATCTTTCCCAACTAGTTCGCCCTCCACAATCCGGGCAATTTCACTCAGGTGTAGGCGAATCATTTCCAACCAGCGTTTCGAAGCGCCTCGCGAGCCAGCGCACGAGCACTGTAAGGGGTTCTGACTCCTTGGATGTCACGATAATCCTGGTGTCCAGGGCCGGCCCAAAGAATGGAATCGCCAGGTTGCACCAAGCTAACTGCTTTAACGATTGCCGCTTCAGGAGGGCTTACCTCATAAATTTCCCCGGTAGGCCTAGCCTCCTTGGCTGCCGCAACGAGAGTTGCTCGAATCGAGGCTGGGTCTTCAAAACGTGGATGGTGATCCGTGATTACCAGAATGTCACTTCCGGTGACACCCATGCGAGCCATCTCCGGTCGCTTACTAGCATCGCGGTCGCCGTCGGCTCCAAAAAGCATGACAACTTTGCCCTTGGTCACCTTCCTAACCGCCGCTAGCGTGTTTAGAAAAGCATCCGGACTGTGTCCGAAATCAACATAAACCGAGGGGGCTCCCGCAGGTGATACCAATTCGGTTCGGCCAGGTAGGTAACAGTCGACACCATCTAAGATTGCTTCGCCAACCCTGGTTTCATCGAAGCCAGCCTGGATAAGCATCGCGACCGCTAACCCAGCATTAGAGGCCATGTGTGCACCGATAATTGGGATCTCCGAAGAAATAATTTTGCCTGAAGGGGTTTTAACTTCGAACTTTGTCAGACCGGGTAACTCTTCGGTTACCGTCACTAGATAATCCGCGTTTTTTGCCGGATCTGCCGAAATCGTAACCGTTGGGATGTTCGACAGTTTCAAAAAATCCTCGCCGTATTGAGAGTCGAGACAAACCACACCGCGATTGGCTCGCGCTGACTGGAATAGCTGTGCCTTTGCCACCAGATACTCGGTCATGTCGGCGTAATCGTCGAGGTGATCGTGGCTGAGGTTAGTGAAACCTGCGACATCAAATAACAGACCGTCGACGCGTAATTGGCTTAGTGCTTGGGCGGAAACTTCGATGGCTACCGATGAAACCTGCTTCTCGCGCATTCTGGCGATTAGAGACTGCATTTCGGTGGATTCCGGAGTGGTGAGGCGACTGACAATCACCTCTCCGGCGATGTGGCGTTCAGCCGTTGAAGTTAGGCCGGTAATCTCGCCCAGTTGGCGAAGCATCGCTTCCAAAATGTAACTTGTAGACGTTTTACCGTTAGTGCCGGTAGTGGCAAATAGTTTCGGCATCACACTTGGGTGATTTC
>JBJOJC010000084.1:0-11085 GCA_046046825.1 Actinomycetota bacterium
CGAATCCGGCCAGTGCAGCCTTTGCAGAGCGATGCGCTTCCGAAATATCGGCCACCTCTGGCCCCAATACGAGTGCGCCTGCGCCGAAAAGTGGTTCGAGTTTGGCTGCGAGTGATTGAAAGCCATTGATTGAGCTATTCAGAGCCAGAGGTGTTACATGACCGAGTACGGCAATCAAACGGTTTCCATGAATTCCCACCAGTATGTCGGCCTCGTGTCGTCGCACTAGTCTTCGAATTGCTTCGACTTCAAAGCTTTCGGCTGTGTTTCCGACTAGGACCGCAACTGATCCGCGAGCGCGCCATCCAAGTGCGGCGATTCTCGATGCGAGTTCTTCTTGACTCTCACCGCTGAGGATCGAATCGACTACGAGTGCCTCTAATCTGGCATCCCACAGCCCTCGTGCTTCGGCGGCTTTGGCATACACGTCGGCAGCCGAAAAGGCGATCTCACGTGAATACAGCAGTACCGCTTCTCGAAGTGTCTCGTCATGTTCAACTACACGGTCTTCAACTACTTGAACTACAACACGGATGAGCTGAAGTGTCTCTTGGAGAGAAATCGAACCGAGAAGCTCACGCGGAGCGGCACTGAACACATCGGCAGCAACCCAAGGTTGCGATTTTGGGTCACGATACCAAGCGACGAAAGACGAAATGCCCGCCTGCGCGACCAAGCCAACCGAGGCTCGTCGTGAAGCGGGCATGTCTCGATACCAGGGGAGTAGGTCATCCAAGCGATTAAGCGTGGTGGTTGCTAGCTCTCCTGATATCGATTTAAGCCAATCGAGGGTGGCCTGTTTAGCTTTCGCCACCGGCGTTTCCAGAGGTTCCGGCGGTTACGTCGTGCAGCTTGTAACGGTCGATTGCCATTTGTGGAACCGATGGGTCGATCTCGCCACGAGCAACTAGCTGCTCTAGAACGCGAACAGCAATTGATGGGCCATCGATCTTGAAGAAGCGACGGGCAGCTGCACGAGTGTCAGAGAAACCGAAGCCATCTGCACCCAGGGTCGCGAAGTCGCCAGGAACCCAAGGGCGAATCTGGTCCTGAACAGCGTGCATGTAGTCACTAACCGCGAGAATCGGTCCCTCTGAGCCCTGTAGCTTCTGAGTGATGTAAGCCGGAGCCACATCCTCGTTAGGGTGAAGGAACTGGCGCTCATCGCGGGCTAGACCATCTCGGCGTAGCTCGGTCCATGAGGTTACTGACCAAATGTCGGCAGAAACTCCCCAGTCGTTCTGCAGCAACTGCTGGGCCTCGTAAGCCCAAGGGACAGCGACACCAGAGGCCAAAATCTGAGCCTTGCGGCCGCTGTTCTCGTTGGTGCTTACCTTGTGGATACCGCGAAGAATTCCATCGACGTCAACGTCCTCTGGTTCAGCTGGCTGAACGTAAGGCTCGTTGTAAACGGTGATGTAGTAAATCACGTTCGGGTCTTGGTGCTGACCGCCATACATACGCTCGATACCACCACGGATGATGTGACCGATTTCGTAGCCAAAGGCTGGGTCGTATGAGATCACGCCGGTATTGGTCGAAGCCAAAAGCGGTGAGTGACCGTCTGCGTGCTGCAGACCCTCACCGGTTAGTGTTGTGCGGCCGGCGGTTGCACCAATGATGAATCCGCGTGACATCTGGTCTGCTGCAGCCCAGAATGCGTCAGCAGTGCGCTGGAATCCGAACATCGAGTAGAACACGTAGAACGGGATCATTGCCTGACCCTGAGTAGCGTAGCTGGTCGCCGCGGCGGTAAAGCCAGCCACCGAACCTGCTTCGTTGATTCCGGTGTGCAGAATCTGACCCGAGACGCTCTCCTTGTAGTTGAGCAGAAGTTCACGGTCTACCGAGATGTAGTGCTGACCATTCGGGTTATAGATCTTTGCGGTCGGGAAGAACGCATCCATACCGAAGGTGCGAGCCTCATCAGGGATGATTGGCACGATTCGGTCACCGAACTCAGGAGACTTCAGTAGGTCCTTCAAGAGACGGACGAAGGCCATGGTGGTGGCAACCTCTTGGGTGCCTGAACCGCCCTTGGCAACCTTGTAGGTGCTCTCTTCAGGGAGCTTGAAGTCAACGTACTTGCTACGACGTTCTGGAAGGTAGCCGCCAAGTTCGCGACGACGCTCGTGCATGTATTGGATCTCAGGAGCATCCTGGCCTGGGTGGAAGTAAGGCGGCTGGTAAGGGTTCTCCTCGAGCTGCGCATCCGTGATTGGGATGTGAAGTTCATCGCGGAAGCCCTTTAGGTTGTCCAGGGTCATCTTCTTCATCTGGTGAGTAGCGTTGCGACCCTCGAATGACTTACCAAGGGTGAAGCCCTTGATGGTCTTCGCCAGAATTACGGTTGGCTGACCCTTGTGCTCGACCGCCGACTTGTAGGCGGCGTAAACCTTGCGGTAATCGTGGCCACCGCGCTTGAGACCCCAAATCTGCTCATCAGTCATGTTCTCGACCAATTTGGCAGTTCTTGGGTCACGTCCGAAGAAGTTTTCGCGAACGAATGCGCCGTCTTCGGTCTTGTAAGTTTGGTAGTCGCCGTCTGGAGTCTTGTTCATTAGGTCGACTAGGGCGCCATCGGTGTCGTTGGCGAGAAGTGAATCCCATTCGCGACCCCAAACAACCTTGATTACGTTCCAGCCCGCACCGCGGAAGAAGCTCTCAAGCTCCTGGATGATCTTTCCGTTACCACGTACCGGCCCATCGAGGCGCTGTAGGTTGCAGTTAACAACGAAGGTGAGGTTGTCTAGACCGTCGTTGGCTGCTAGCTGCAGTGCACCGCGGCTTTCAACCTCGTCGAGCTCGCCGTCACCCAAGAATGCCCAAACATGCTGTTCTGCGGTGTCGGCAAAACCGCGACCTGAAAGGTAACGGTTGAACTGTGCCTGGTAAATCGCGTTGATCGGTCCGAGACCCATCGACACGGTTGGGAACTGCCAAAATTCTGGCATAAGTCTTGGGTGCGGGTAGCTGGAAAGTCCGCCGCCAGCGTGAGACTTTTCCTGACGGAAGCCATCAAGTTGATCTGCGCTCAAGCGTCCTTCAAGGAAAGCGCGTGCGTATGGGCCAGGAGAAGCGTGTCCCTGGATAAAAATCTGGTCAGCGCCGGCAGGGTGGTCGGCTCCCTTGAAGAAGTGGTTGAAACCTACTTCGTAGAGTGACGCGCTTGAAGCGAAAGTTGAGATGTGGCCACCAACGCCAACCCCTGGACGCTGTGCGCGGTGCACCAACATGGCGGCATTCCAACGCATCCAAGCGCGGTAAGTGCGCTCAACGGTCTCATCACCAGGGAATTCTGGCTCGTTCTCCGGAGCGATGGTATTGATGTAATCAGTCGTTGGAACGATTGGAACGTTCAACTGCAGTTCGTGCGATCGACGAAGCAAGTTGAGCATGATTTCTCGCGCGCGACCGCGTCCGTGAACGCGTGCAACCGCATCGAGTGATTCAAGCCATTCGCGAGTCTCTTCTGGATCCTGGTCTGGATTGTGGACTGCGTAGGCATCGTTGTTGTTCAGTGACACCGAATACTCCCTTTCGTGGGGGATTTATAAAAGGACACCTTTGTCACCTTTGTAAAGGCTTCTTAAGTCTATGTCTGAAAACGGGAATGAAAAGCACCATACCGGTGCTTAGAGTTACCAAATCACCCGAATTCTTTTAGGAGTAACAAATGACTTTGATCATCGGCGACCAGGCCCCAGATTTCAGCTTGGCCAATCAGTTTGGAGAGACTGTGACGCTTTCCGAGTTCAAAGGAAAGAAAAACGTTGTCGTCGTTTTTTACCCACTTAGTTTTTCGGGAATCTGCACTGGTGAACTTTGCGAACTTCGCGATAATTTTGCCCAGTTCGACCGAGCCGATGTGGAACTTCTAGCGATCTCGGTCGACTCTAAGTATGTTCAGAAGCAATTCGCCGAGCACGAAGGTTACAAGTTCTCGGTGCTAGCCGACTTCTGGCCACACGGCGCGGTTGCTAAGGATTACGGCGTATTCATTGAAGAAAATGGTTTCGCCAACCGAGCGACGTTCGTGATTAATAAAGACGGCGAATTGGTGGCAAAGTTTGTGACCGCACCAGGTCAGGCTCGTTCCCTCGGTGAGTACGAGAAGGCCCTCGCAACACTCCACTAGAAGTTGGATTTGCGTCGCAGACGCTCGTCCAAGTATTCTTTTCTTTTGTTGGGCCTTTAGCTCAGTTGGTAGAGCGCCACGCTTACACCGTGGATGTCATCGGTTCGAGCCCGGTAGGGCCCACAAAGGGATACCCGCGCATCAAGAGTAAATCTTGAGGCGCGGGTATTATTTTTCTCATGGAACTAAGTGAATTCACTCCGCCGGTAAGACTATCGCTTACCGATGAACAAATCAGCCAGAAACTGGGATCTGCCTCCGCCGATGAGGCAGGAATGCTGGCAGCAATGGAGTTCTTAGAGGCGCAAACTGCGCTACGCGACCAGGACAACAAAGCCACCGAGTCTTGGCTAGAAAAGATGCGAAGCTCGGAGGACCCAAGAGCTGCAATTGCAATCGATAATTTCAACCGCGCAAAACAGGGTCTTGCACCACTTCCTCTAGATATACCCGAGCCTGCAGTAGAGCCAGTCGCAGAGGCAGTTATTGAAGTGGTCGAAGTCTCAGAAATTTTTGAAACCGAATCAACACCGGAAGTGCTGTTAAATGATGTTGTCGAATCCGGCTCTGCCGAGGAGAACGTCGAAGCATTCGAAGAGATGCTTGCCGAAACTGTTTCGACTGAGTTTGAGCTAGCGCCTGAGCCTGAGCCTGAATTAGAAAATGTTGCTGAAGAACTACCCGTGGTCGAAGAAGAAACTACCGAGTTGAAAGAAAAGCCAGTTACCGGCTTCCGCTTAGTTTCAGCGGCGAACTGGATCTTGGGGTTCGGTGTTCTTGTTCCGGCAATAGGAGCCGTCACCGCACACCTCATGGGTATGAACTTCGTCACTTCTGTTTTGGCCGCACTAGTTGGAATTCTGGTTGGCGTCAAAGTAAACGTGCTCGGATTAATCACCGCTAAGAGAACCCACCGTGGCTTGGCTGTTGCATCCCGAGCAACCTTCGGCGTTTTCGGTTCCATAGTACCGGGCGTTTTCCTAGCCCTTTCCGGAATCTTTGCTCTGGCTGTGCTGGCTTTTGGTGCAGCTAATCTTCTTGAAGGCAGAATTATGGGTGTTGATACACCTTTCGCAACGCCGGTGCTAAGTCTTGGAGCTGCCGGCACGCTCACTGTGTCGGGTTTGGTTGCCATTGGGTTCGTTTTGCTGGCCGGTTTGCTAGCAGTCTTTGGCGGCCGCATCTCCAGAAGCATCAAGGTTTCTTTGGCGTCAGCGACACTTGTTGGTTTTCTCTTCGTTGCCCTATCAACGACCTGGAAGATCGACTTCACCGGACTTGCCAGAGTTTTTGACTTCGACAAGTTCCTCATCGGTGCACCGCTTTTCGCGCTCTTGGTAAGTATCTTCGCCTACGGCATTGATGGCGAATCGATTTCTATCGCCAGCTGGGGAGCAAGCCGCAAACGCCTCACCTGGCCAATCTTCATTTTTGGCTTCCTTCTACCATTACTGTCTTACGCACATGTGGCCGCGTTACTTTCGGGGAACCCAATTGGCTCTAAAACAACCGCTCAAACTGTTATCGACTATTTCCTGGCAACCGGTCAGGAAATCGGTGGCACGGTGATGCTAAACCTTGCCATCATTTCCGTCTTAGGTTTCCTCTTCGTAGGTCTAATGAAACTGATTGAGGCTCTGAAGACTCTTGGCGTAAACCACATCGGATATGGTTCGGCTATTGCCCTTATTTTGATCTTCGTTGCGTTAGTTACGGTGGAAGCATTCTTGGTCGCGGACCCAGTTGCTTTCAACCTCACTCTCACCTCGATTGTGTTGATTCCTGCCTCCGCCTGGACGGGGGCCGTTCTCGCAGAGACTGTTATGCGACGTGGTAAATACCATGACGCATCGCTCACTCGAAGCTACGGTTTCTACGGTTCTGTGAACTGGCTGGCCATGGCTATTTTCGTGGTGTCAACCTTCGCTGGGTATGCGATCTCACAGCCAGTTGGTTTTGCATCTTGGTTCGGATTCATTTCTGCTTCCACTGGAATCTCAGTTTCGTTCGTCATGTCATCGTTGATTGCTATGGGTATTGCCTGCTTGCTCACACTGGCCATCGGATACCCACGAATCTCGCGCCAGCAGCGTGAGACCAAGGCCGTAGAGGAACGACGTTTCGACCTAGTCGACGTTGTTGTTGACTAACAGTGCACCTTTCTGAACTTCTAGGGGAATTCGAGACCTATTGGCCTGCCGCGCACTCTGATGATTGGGACCGAGTGGGCCTAACCGTCGGGGCGAGAACTGACCAGGTGCACCGCGTTTTAGTTTCGGTGGATCTGACCGACGCGGTAATCGATGAAGCAATCGAAACTGACTGCCAGTTGATTGTTACCCACCACCCGGCTCTATTACGAGGTGTCAGCTCGCTTGTCGAGGATGAACTCAAAGGCGCTTTGATTTCTAAGCTGATCCGTGCCGGGATTGCGACTTTTTCTGCGCACACCAACGCCGATGTTCAAGCCGACGGTGCCACTTCGATTTTGGCTGATTTGCTGAAGCTTTCTAATCGAGAACCGATTGTTCAGACTGCCGGAGGAGTTGGACACGGGGTGATCGGCTCGCTACCTAACGAGATTGTGCTGGCCGATTTTGTGAAAACGTTATCCGAACTGCTTCCAAGAGTGGCACGAGGAATAAGTTTTGCTGGACCAAAGTCGAAGCTGTTGAAACGCGTGGCTCTCTGCAGCGGAGCAGGCGATAGCTTCATCCCAGCGGTCATTGAATCTGACGCAGACGTTTACATCACCAGTGACCTGCGGCATCACCCAACGCTCGATGCAATTGAAACTCCTCGTGAAAACGGCACCCTCGCTCTAATTGATGTGTCACACTGGGCTTCGGAGTCGCTCTGGGTTGCCGGTGCTGTTGAACGTATTTCTTCCAACCCAGACCTTGTGGCTATTGCCAGCAAAGTTATTACCGACCCATGGACCGATGAGGTGTTTGATTGATTACCGCAAGTAAAAAGCAGCAAGGGCTTGTTCTGAGACTTTCGGAGCTCGACCTTCAATTGTCTAGAACTAGGAACCAACTGCGTTCGGCAGAAACAAATTCTGAAATCGATGAGTTGCGCGGGCAGTCACTCCAAGCGTCTGAAGCGATGCTGGCAGCCAGTTCAAATGTGGAACGGCTGCAGGATGAAGTTGTGAAGGTATTAGCCGACATCGACATGGTCGAGGCTCGAATCCTTCAGGACGAAAAAAAGGCTAAGGCTGTAAATACCGACCGCGAATTGAAGGCTGTGGAACTCGAATTAGCCAGTCTTCGAAGTCGCAAAGTAGCTCTCGAGGAAACCGAACTCGATTATCTGCAGCAAATTGAAGACGGAAACAAAGCGCTGACCGAGATCTCTCAAACCCGTGCTTCAATAAGCCTCAAATTAGAAGAGGAATTGGGCAAACTGCATGGCCAATCCTTGAATCTGAGCGCGCAGGTAACTGAGCTCGCTTCGAAACGAGAGGCCCTATCCGAAGAGATTGAACCATCGTTATTAGCCATTTACGACCGTAAAGCAGAACGCGGCGTTCCAGTAGGTCAAACTCTAGGTCGCGATTGCTCGGCTTGCCGCTTGGCTATCAACGGTGTCGAGTTTGACGCGATGATGGCTCTCCCGGAAGACGCTCTTCCAACCTGCCCAAACTGCGACGCACTTATCATTCGATGACACACGAGCGGCTAATCCTCGAAGCCGATGGCGGAAGCCGCGGAAACCCTGGGCCTTCCGGTTCCGGTGCCGTGGTGATCGATGCGGAATCTGGGTCAGTGATCACCGAGATCTCTACCTTTGGTGGGGTAGCGACTAACAATGTTGCGGAGTACAAAGCGGTGATCGCAGGTTTGAACGAAGCATTCAGGTATAACCCAAAGGCCAAAGTGTTGGTTCGAATGGACAGCAAACTGGTCGTTGAACAGATGTCTGGTAACTGGAAAATCAAACACCCAGACATGCAGTTATTGGGTATTGAGGTTCAAAAACTAGTCTCGGGTAAAGATGTGACCTGGGTTTGGATTCCTCGAGAGCAAAACTCTCGAGCCGATGCCTTGGCAAATGAAGCCATGGACACTGAAACAGATTCAATCCGGCATCTTGATGCACGTGAAGTTCAATCCAGTCGGTCTATCGAATTCAATCCAACTTTGCCCAGTTCCGTTCGTGCACCAGGCTCGGTAACCGAACCGCTAACTACCCTTATCCTGGTTCGCCACGGTCGCACCCCACTCACGGAGGCACATAAGATTTCCGGGGGAACTGGCGATGATCCGTCACTTTCAGAAGCGGGGTTGCAGGATGCGCAAGCTGTTGCTGCACTTATTGCAGGTTTCGGGGAGCAGTCAACATTCGCTCATATTCCAACGCCAACCGCGGTGATTTCGTCCCCGATGAAACGTACTGCTCAAACTGCCACGGCGATTGCAGCGAAATTGGGTCTTTCAGTAGACCTCGAAGAGAACCTACGAGAAATTTCCTTCGGCGACTGGGACGGTCACACCAATGAGCAAGTCGCAGAGCTTTGGCCAGATGTTTTTGAGGCTTGGCGAGGCTCCTGGGAGCTTTCTCCACCAAACGGTGAGTCGCTCAAGGTTTTCGATGCACGAGTACGAAAAGCCAGGGAAACAATATTGGCGAAGTACGCCGGTCAAACGGTGGTTGTCGTGGCTCACGTTATGCCAATTAGGGGATTCATTACCCTTTCACTCGATGCTGGACCAGCCGGTTACTGGACTCCGCAGGTGGCTCCGTGTTCGGTCGCAATTGTGCGACAGTGGGGAACCAGCCACTCGGAGTTGGTAACGACCAACTTCACCGCTCATCTCTAGCCGTTCCTTAGATAGAGTTGTAGGCGGATGGGTTGACTAGGCGATCGCGTTAGCAATAACGAGGAACGTCCGGGCTCCATAGAGTGAAGTGGTGGGTAACACCCACTCGAGGCAACTCGCAAGATAGTGCCACAGAAAACAGACCGCCGTGCAAACGGTAAGGGTGAAACGGTGGTGTAAGAGACCACCAGCAAACCGGGTGACCGGTTTGGCTAGGTAAACCTCACTTGGAGCAAGGTCAGACAGAAAGTGTTTGAGAGCTACTCGCTCGAGCTTTCGGGTAGACCGCTAGAGGTTGTCGGTAACGGCAATCGTAGATAGATGATCGCTCACGACAGAACCCGGCGTATCGGTCAACCCATCCACTACTTTTTGTTTTTGGTAGCCACCCTGGCGGCGCCGATTATTCCGGCGTTATTCTTTAGCATCGCTGGAACTATTTTGGTTTTCAACTTGAGTAGTGGCAGGTAGAACTCATGTTCTTTGGAAACCCCTCCACCAACAATAAATAGGTCTGGTGTGAATAGGGCTTCCAATTTTGAGTAGTAACGCTGAAGTCGCTCGGCCCACTGATCCCAGTCGAGTTCTTCACGCTCTTTAGCGGAGAAGGCTGCCTTAGTTTCATAGTCGAAACCGTCGATTTCGATGTGACCGAGTTCGGTATTCGGCACAAGCTCACCAGCGATGAACAGTGCGGAACCAATTCCGGTGCCAAGAGTGGTCATGAGAGCAACGCCTCGTTCCTTACGACCAACTCCAAACTTCATTTCGGCAACTCCCGCTGCGTCGGCATCGTTGATCAGGTGAACTTCTCGGCCAACCACCTTGGTGAACAGCGCATCTGCGTCGAGACCAATCCATTCCTTAGACACGTTCGCGGCAGAGAGTGTGACGCCGTGTTGAACCACGGCCGGAAAACAAATGCCGACAGTGTCGGCCTCCGCTTTTGGATCCAAAGAATTAATGAGACTCTTGACAACTTCTGCGATGTCGTCAGGCTTTCCGCCTGCAGGAGTCTCGACACGAAGCCGTTCGCCTACGAGTTCTCCTTTCTTAACGTCAACCAATGCACCCTTGATTCCGGTACCGCCGATGTCTATTCCAATCGAAATCTTTGCCATTGCTCTCTCTTTTCTTAGGGGAGGGTAAGTATGTCGTAACCGGTTTCGGTTACGGCGAGGGTGTGCTCAAACTGTGCCGTAATGCTCTTGTCTTTGGTGGTTACGGTCCAACCGTCAGGCCACATGTCCCATTGGTGCGTACCGAGCGTCAGCATCGGTTCGATGGTAAACACCATTCCGACTTCCATGACTGTTGCATAGTTTGGCGCGCTGTCATAGTGGGGAATGATCAAACCAGAGTGAAAGGCTTCACCAACTCCGTGCCCAGTGAAATCCCGAACGACTCCGTAACCGAAACGCTTCGCATAGTTTTCAATGGCGAGCCCAATCGTATTAACTGCGCGCCCAGGAGCAACCGCTAGTAGTCCTCGATTGAGTGCCTCTCGAGTTCGTTCGACCAGGTTGTGAATATCCTCAGAAGTTTCCCCAACCTCGATGGTGTGATTCAAATCTCCGTGAAAGCCATCTAGGTATGCCGTGATGTCGATATTCACAATGTCACCGTTTTCCAAAACGGTGTCGTCGGGGATGCCGTGGCAAATTACTTCATTAATCGACGAGCAAATTGATTTTGGGTAGCCGCGATAGCCCAGGGTAGAAGGGTAGGCTCCGTGATCTAGAACAAACTGATGCGCCAACTTGTCGAGGCTATCGGTGCTAACTCCCGGTTTGATTTCTGACCGAAGCATTTCGATAGCGCCAGCCGCTATCCTTCCGGCCGCACGAATCTTCTCAATTTGTTCGGGGGTTTTAACATCCGAACCCTGGAACGGAGTTGGAGAAGCTTTTCCAACGTACTCGGGGTGCACGATGTGCTTAGGTACGGCTAATCTGGGGGAGAGTGAACCCATCGTCAAGTTACCTGATTGATCTTTGGGCATGCTTCAATTTTAGGAGTGGCCATGACCGATACGCCGTTGGACTCAGCTGGCAATCCAGAAGAGTTTTGGTTTAACGTGAAGACTGGCCAGGTCGAGTTCGGAAAACTTTCCGCTGCGCC
>JBJOJC010000085.1:0-10513 GCA_046046825.1 Actinomycetota bacterium
TAGGGCTCCTAACTTTTAGTTTGAGCCTTACTGGAATTGTCGCGACCGAGGCACCTAGCTACGCTCTGAATGCCAGCACCTTCGATCCTGGTTGGATTATTTCCGACAGCGTGTTCTTCGATTGGGGAACCATGGACGCCGCCGACATCCAGAAATTCTTGAACGCTCGCGTTGCGACCTGTACCGATGACGACGGTGGTCCTAAGTGCATCAAGAATTACCGCGAAGACGTGGTTGGTTCCTATGCCATCCGAGGTTCGCTTCACAATTACTCCGACCGAATTTGTGCCGATATTCCTGCATCCACCAACCAGACTGCGGCGCAAATCATCGCCAAAGTTGCGGTTGCTTGCAAGATCAACCCACGCGTTCTAATCGTGACTCTTCAAAAGGAGCAGGGTTTGATTGGCGCCGCCGACCCCACGACCTATATGTACAAAGCCGCGATGGGTTATGGCTGCCCAGACTCGGCACCGGAGATTTGCGGACAAGACTCGAACTCAAAATCACGCTTGTTTTGGCAGCTATACCGTGCCGCTTGGCAGCTGCGTTGGTATGGTGACCCACGTGGTTCCTTCACCTATTTGAAGCCCGGCAAATACATCAGCATGGGTTACAACCCAACGAGCTCCTGCGGTAAGAAGAGTTTCAAGCTGAAGAGCCAGGCCACCGCCAACCTTTACTACTACACCCCATACGTTCCAAACAAAGCAGCTCTCGACAATCTGTGGGGTTCTGGCGATAGCTGCAGCGCATATGGAAACAGAAACTTCTGGCGTCAATTTTGGACCTGGTTCGGATCTCCTGTTGCCGGCGGTTACCTGCTGAAATCGTCGACTAGTCAGACCTATTTGGTGAACCAAACCACCAGCAAGCGCTTTTTGATCACCAACGAATCAATGGTCAAAGACTTTGAACCGCTTGGCCCGCTCGGAACGGTTTCGGAAGACTACATTGCCAGCTTCACCGACGGTGGGGAATTGAAGCCGCTGGTTTCCGATGCCGCCGGTAAGCGGTACTTGGTTGCCTCTGGATTGAAATACGAAATCGCGTCATCCGCCCAGGCAACGGCGCTCGGCCTAGACTGGGTGACGGCTCCCCAGCTTACCGATGTTCAGATCTCAAACTTTGGGGATCTGACTTTTGGAAAATCGGCTACCACCGACGAGACTTTCTTGCTCAACGGCTCCACGCGAGCACTAATCAACAATGCCGAGCTTTTGAAGACCCTGGGCAAACTGGGCTCAACTGCGGTTATTCAAGACACAGTTTTGAACGGGTTCACTCTCGTTAACCCAGTCACCAATCTCGTTCAAGATTCCAGTGGTAATCGATTCGACATCGAAGATGGATTGAAAATTCCAATTGGCAATCAGTCGATTGCATCCGCTCTTGGCCACAACTGGAACACCGCAACCGTGGTTGACACCGAGAAACTTTCACGTATCGCCACCGCAGCCTTCATGAAAACTTCCGGCAGTTCAAGTACCTATTACTTGGGTGCCGCTACAAAACACAATGTGATCAGCTCGGCAATGCTCAATTCGATGTCGAAGTTCGGCAGCACCGCAACCGTAACCGCCGATTACCTAGCCAAGTTTCCGTCGGGTAACACCATCGGCGCGCTGTTGAAATCCGACATCAAAACGTACTACGTGAACGCTGGACACAAATTTGTGGTGACCCCGAGCCAGGCCAGCGCAATGGGTTTCGACTCAACCAAGGCGGTGCTGGTTGCGACCACGCAGTTGGCCACACTTCCGTCGCCTCTACTTATCAAAGCCAGTAACGGCGGGTCAACCTATTTGGTCGACGATTACCTAGCTAAACACCCAATCACCGATGCCGACCTTTCGAGCTACACCACCTTGAGTGCCGTGGGGGTTGTGCCAGCAGCATATTTGAGCGCCATTCCAACCAAGACCGATCCGGCCAGAATGGTGAACAGTACCGATGGTCTTCACTACTTCTTGCTCGGCGCAAAAAAATATCGAATCCTGAACGTGGCGACTGCCAAATCAATTTCGCCAAGCACTTTTGGTGCTGGTACCGACTACGCATCGCTACCGACCCTAACCACCTCGCAGCTCTCGAAATATCCGCTTGGCTCGTCGACGGCATATGTGACCACCTACGTGAAAACCACCGACGTGAGTTACCTCATCGAGAACGGAACGCGTCGTGAAATCCTCGACACCGCAAGCCTGACCGCACACTCGATTACACCGCCAGCGGTTAGCGCGCTTTCAGCATTGCACTTCAAAGCCCTTCCGCTAGGCCCTCCAATCATCGCCGACAACAATATTTTCAAGACGACAGAAAGCTCCAACTACGGACTATACATAAGTGGCGTTTACTATCCGATGTCTTCGGATCTCTACAACGACGTCAAAGTTGCTGCCACTTGGCGATTCACAAAATCCACGGGCACGCTCACGTCGGCTTCCGTTGCGAAACTGAGCGCTGGCGTGAAACTAACTAACTTCGCCAAAAATGCATCGAGCGGTTACCTACTCACTGCGGCCGGTAAACAAGCAGTAACCGACATCCAAAACGTCGTGGCATCCCCGGTAACCCTTCCAAACGTTATCCTCGACAAAATCGATCCAGCCACCAATTTAGTTCTGACCACACCGCTTGTGGTTCGCGAGTCGAACTCGGCCACCACGTCGTTTTTGATTGGTGATCAGAAGGCTAGAACCATCCTCGACGCCGATGAGGCGAATAAGTTGCTTCCGCTCACCACCGGCGGAATCGCGCAAATTTGGCCGAAATACGTAATCGCTCAGCTGACAGCCGGCAACAATGTGCTGTCTCCGGCCAGTGTGGTCAAGGTCAAGGAATCTGGAAACATCTACCTCATCGACGGCCTATCCAGAGGCCTGAGAGTCAGCGCAGCTACGGCAGCGGCATTTACCAAAGCCAAACTCAAGGTGGTCACCAGAGCCGACCTAACCGGCTACAACACAACTGGAACACTCGACTGGCAGAAGATTACTTGCGGGGCCGACAGTTACTTGGTCGACGGCGGAGTGCCACTGATATTGGATCAGGCGACCGCGTCACAGTGGCCGAAAACAGCAAAAACCTTAGACGCCAAGACCTGCCAGAAGCTTCGCCCAACCACCACCCGAGTGGGAGTGTTTGTTGCAAATGGGACGGCCAAGTACAAGGTAATCGGCGGCAAACTTAAAGCAATCAGAACCACGGCTGAATTCACGGCAATGCTTGGTAATCAAACGCCGGCCGCCCTAGTTTCAACCGAGTTGATTGCATCGATGCCAAAACTAAATCCAACCAGTTATGTAGTTGTCGCGAATGACACCCTTTACAAGGTTGCGGTGAAATTCAAAACCACTCGAGCGATTTTGAGAACACTCAACAACCTCACGACCGACGTACTTCAGCGCGGCCAGGTTCTGATTCTTCCCTAGCGTTTAGCCAGGCGCTTGAGTCGCGATAGCTTCATGGTTCGTCCAAGCGGCTCAAGCGACTCGGCCGGCTCAGCAACCTTCACCGCAAACAACACCAACAGCACCCATCCGATTTCAACCAAGATTCGACTCTCGGTAAGGTTTTGCGTCACGATTCCAACGAACACCAGTATTGGCCAAAGGTAGAGCGGGCTAGTGTGACGAACCGCTAGACGCCAGAGTTTCACAAAAGTCATTCCAATTAGCAGGACGAAAAGTCCAAGGCCTACAATTCCGAGTTGCAACCAAACGTCTAGGAAAGCGTTGTGAGCCTGAAAATAGGGAACATGGTTGATGATCACCAAGCCGTGATACGGCTCCACCCAGGGAACCCAGTAGGAACTCCAACCCCAGCCTTGGAATGGTCGCTGATCAATAAGCTCGAGCACTATCTTCCATATCTTGGTTCGCCCGGTCATGTCTGGCGACTTTCCGATAAGGCTAAAGATTTGCGCTCGATAGGTGAGAACGAGCAGGGCTCCAACGCCGATGACACCCCAGGCAATGCGGTAATAGCGGTGGCGAACTTCGCGAGTTTTACCTTCGGCCGCAATCGAAACTATGGCAGCTGCCATTACTGCTACCAGGGCAAATCCGATACTTGCCGAACGAGCTAGAAGCAACATTGGAACGGCAGCCGCAAAACTAAAAACCGTCACCAGGCGTCCCGTGGTGTTGGCGGCACGTTCGATAGCGAACACCACCAAAGCAATCATCGCCATGTAGGCGAGCATGTTTGAGTTGCCAACAATGCCTTGAATGCGGTCATCGGTAAATAAATTACCTTGAGTCCAATAGAACGCCACCGCCGGCGGGTGGTCTCCGTCATAGTTTGGAAAGAATGGCTCGATTGGGCCTCGAATCACCAATGCGGCAAAAAGTTCGAAAAGAACTGAGCCGTAAAGGATAACCCGCAGAGTGTTGCCAAACAGTCGAAGAATTTCGCGCCAGTCAAAGGCCGCCGCGAGATAAAGGGCGAAGGCGCTGGTCGCGAGTTGAACAACAGCTGCCCCGGCACTGACCAGTGGATAGTTCGACCAAATCGAACCAACCAGCATCAGCGCCAGCAACCCTGCTAGAGGCCAGGGAACCCGTTTGACGGTTGCCAGCCACTCAGATTGAAAGAAACTCACTAGAACCCCGATAAACAGGACTCCAAGCAGAATGCCCCAGCCCAGCCAGCCGATCGCGTAACGAACCGCGTCGCCGCCCATCAACACAAAGAGTGCCGAATAAGCAATGGTGAAACGAGTTCTATAGCCGGCAACACTTCTGTCGACGACCACACGTATCGAGGTTGTGATGGGCTCCATTTACTTTTTTTGAGCTTCCCACACCGACGAAATGATGTCGTGAAGGTCGTGCTTAGCACTCCAGCCCAAAACGTTCTTGATGCGGCTCACGTCGGCTTTCAAGGCGGCCGGGTCGCCAGCTCGACGAGGTTCGATAATCGGCTTAATTTCTGAGCCGCTTACCTTGGCCACCTCGTTGATTACATCGAGCACGCTAGAGCCAACGCCGGTTCCAACATTGAAGACATCAAATGGTCGATCTTCGCGCGACAGGTAGTCGATGGCAGCGAGGTGTGCCTGCGCCAAATCCAGCACGTGCACGTAGTCGCGAACGCAGCTGCCGTCTGGGGTGGGGAAGTCATTTCCGAAAATTCTCGGCGAGATGCCTTGTTCCAAGCACTGGAAAACGATTGGAACCAGGTTGGCAGTTTGGGTGTCCATGAGCTCGGCCCAGCCGGTGCCAGCCACGTTGAAGTAACGCAAGCTAACCTGGCGGAGACCCCACTCCTTAGCAGCAACCTGCGACAGGTGTTCACCGTCGAGTTTGGTTTGACCGTATGGGTTGATTGGCTTGCATTCGAAGTCTTCATCGACCTGATCCACGTCAGGCACCCCGTAGGTAGCTGCTGAAGATGAGAAGACTAGGCGATCAACACCAGCCTGTTTCATTGCAGCCAGTAGGTTTTTCATTCCGCCAACATTTTGCAGCTCGTACCAGTCGGGGCGTTCCACCGACTCTCCAACCTTTTTGCGCGCAGCCAGGTGAATCACAGCGGTCACGGAGTGGGTTCGGAAGATGTCGGTGAGTAGGTCAACGGCGGTCGAGTCGGAGAGGTCAACCTGAACTAATTCCGCATCACCGATTCGGCTGCGAATTCCTTCCGACATGTCGTCGACGACAACCAGTTTCTCACCGCGCTGCTGCAGCAAACGAGCCACATGAGAGCCGATGTATCCGGCGCCGCCGGTGAGTAATACAGTCATGCCGTTTAGCCTACCAAAGCGTCCAAATCAGGCTTCAAGCAACGGTTTAGAGTTCGATTTCGCAAATTCAGCATTTGGTAATAACATCATTGTAATTACACCGCGGTTAGTTCAACCGGGGACATAGATTGGGTGAAGATGCGAGACGAAAACGGAATACCAGCAAACTGGTTTGTTGATCCACAATTCCTTGGTGTCGCGGGGGCTTACGCAACCGATGATGACAATCCTTTGGCTTGGCAGGGCGAGGCAGTATGTGCCGAAACCGACCCTGAACTGTTCTTCCCTGAAAAAGGCGGATCGACCCGCGAAGCCAAGCGTATTTGCGCCGGCTGCGATGTAAAGACTCAATGCCTCGAATATGCACTTGCTAACGACGAGCGCTTCGGCATCTGGGGCGGTCTTTCGGAGCGCGAACGTCGCAAGCTAAAGAAGCGCGCGTAATAACTCCTAGGAGTTAGCTCGTGGTCAAACAGGTAACCGCAATTCTCGTCGTTCACGACGAGTCGGTTTTGGCACAGCGGGCACTGGCTTCGATTAAATCGCAAACGGTTTCGCCAGACCGAATTGTGGTGGTTGACACCTCGCAAAACCCAATTGAACTTCGAACCCATTCGATAAAACTCTCCTCAAAATCCAAACTTGGGGAGATTGTTTCTGCCGCAACAGCAGGCCTTACTCCCAGAGAAGAGCACTGGTTCTGGTTGGTTCACGATGACAGTGAACCCAAGACCAACGCACTGGCCGAGTTGCTAGATGCTGTGTCAGTTTCCGAAACGATCGCCCAGGTTGGTTCGATGCAACTTTCGGCTGAAAATCCGAGAGCAATTACCCAACTCGGCCTGACCCTGTCACCATTTGGTGAACCGATTAACCCGATCAACCGCCAGCTTGACCAGTCGCAGCACGACCACGTTGTCGATTCGTTTGCCGTTAGCACTTCGAGCATGATGGTTCGAAGCGATGTCTATGAATTGGTGGGTGGTTTTGACGATCACTCACCGGCGCTAGCCACCGACTTCGACCTGTCGATCAGAATTAGACGTCACGGTTTCAGAGTCGTCGTGGCGCCTCGGGCCAAGGTGGTTCACGCCAGGCTGAGCCTCTCTGGCAAACGCCAAAACGGCTGGCTCGGCGGCAGTACCAAAACTGCCATGCGTCGCGCAGCCATAAACCTTCACCTGGTTCATGACCCACTGCCATTGGCACTTTTGTACTGGCTGGTTTTGCCCGGCATCACTCTTTACCGAGTGTTCTGGCGTTTGGCGCAGAAGAGACCGGGACACATTTGGTCTGAGCTTCGTGCTGGTTTCTGGGGAAGTTTCACGCTTCCGAAGCGACTTCTTTCCAGAGCCAATTCTGGAAAGGCAAGTTTTCGTTCACTCAAATCCCTGCGAGCTAGCTGGTCGACGGTATCGACCCACAAGCGCGCCGATTTAGAAGCAGAAGAGTCAGCTAATTCGCTGGCAGCTTTCGAACGCGGAGATCATGAAGCTCCGCTTGAAGAGCGCTCCAAGTCATTTGCACAAGCCGGAGGCTGGATTCTCTCCATTTTGTTGCTGGCTCTCTCTTGGAAACTGTTCCCGCTGTCTCCAGCATTAACCGGTGGCTCGGCAATTCCGCTGAGCGGAAATTGGTTTGAATTATTTGCCAGAGCCGGCGCGAGCTGGCAGCCAATTGGGCAAGGATTTTTCGGGCCATCCGATCCGTTCAACTGGGTCTTGCTAACTCTCGGGTCGCTTACCTTCTGGTCTCCAAGTCTGAGCCTGGTGATCCTGGTCTGGGCCGCCAAGGCTCTAGCTTTCATCACCGCTTGGAAAGCACTGTCTCTACTCACCGCGAAGGCTTGGCAGCGAAACCTCGGAGCCTTGGTCTACGCCCTGTTGCCCGCTTTTGCATCGGCACTCGGAGATGGTGAATACCCAGCGATTGTTGCCACCATCACGGTTCCCTGGCTGGTTTACTCAGTAGCGAGAGCCGCGGGAATCGGTCGCCGAGGTACAGCTAGATCAGACGCCAGAACCTGGTCGTGGATCGGCCTTTCCGGGGTCCTCCTCGCCATCATTGGAGCCGCAGCGCCCGTTGTGGCTATTTTGTCGCTGGTCGGTCTCGCGTTGGTGGCGTTTACCAAGATCAGACGCTTCGGCTATCTCTTCTGGATTCCTCTTCCATTGGCCGCAATTTATCTGCCACTAAGCGTCTACCAAATTTTCGTGGTCGGCCAACCGTTGGCGCTACTCGCCGAACCAACACTCGGCATAACGGTCAATAGTTCGACGGTTACTTCGCTGTTCGACATGCAAAATTGGACGCACTGGTCGCTCGCTCTTCTAATCGCTTTCTCGGGCGGAGCGCTTTTGGTTCAGCGTTGGGTGGTGGCCCTCGTCATCGCGCTGTTCGGCGCGCTTTCGTATCTGCTGCTCACAGTTACTCAGGCGTTGAGTTTCCCAGCCGATCTACTTTCTGCTCGCGCCGGGTTTACCCAGGTGTTTACCACCGGTCATTCTTTGGCGGCGTTTATCGGCCTGGTCGCAGTCGCCCTTAGCATCCATTTCCTGGCTGCCTTGAACCGTAAAGCGGCAATTCGCATCTCGGTTGGGTTGATGGTGTTGGCAATAATGCCCCTCGGCTTTGCAGCGGCAACGCTGTCACCTAAAGTTTCCGGCGCCGATGGCACCGTTGTCCCGCTTCTGCTTGAAAAGCAGGCCGAGCAGGGGACCGACTTGCAACTACTGGTGATCAACAAAAAGGAAGACGAATACCGCGTCGAATTATCGAGCCTTGCCGGAAACACATTAGAAGACTCAAATTTGGCTTACCGGTTCTCGGCAGAGCTAAATGCAAAGTCGAAAAATTATCTTGCGCTCTCGCAAGTTATCGGGGATTTGGTTTCAGGAAACGGTGCTGCCGATGGTTCGGTCCTGAAGCAGAACCAAATTGGTTACCTATTAGTTCCAAATAATGCCGCCAACGTTGATCTGGTAGCCGCTCTAGAGTCGTCATCGTTACTCGAGGGTGCGGGAATGACCCCATACGGCGATCTTTGGCGTGTGCTCGGAACGTCAGCCGAGGAAACGCCCGCCAGTAGCCATAGCCCTTGGTCTATAACTAAAGCGGCACAGCTGATGGCTCTCCTTGGTTTTGTATTGCTCGCGGTCCCGTCTCGTCCCAAGGTTCGAAAAGCCAAGGACACCGCAATTTTCATCGATCAAAGCGAGAGTGAGTTAGATGTTTAAACGCCTTCTTTCGCTGGCTCTGGTTGCTGGGGTATTCTCGGTGCTGCTTTTAGTTGTCTCGATTCCGAAGCTGTCGGTTGGTGTTTCAGTAAACCCGGCAGAAATCGCAGTCGAACCAAAGCGACCGCAGCTAATTTGCCCCGGTCCGGTGTTCGTCAACGGGGGCGACTCGGGATTGAAGTTGGGTAACTTCACTCAGGCGGGTCAGGTGCAAATTCAGGGACGAAATGATCAAGCCTCGGTTTCCATAACCGCTACCGGCATCAAAACCATCGACGGCTCATTGGCCGGTTCAAAAGATTTCAATGCGATTCAGTCGCAGCGGGCGTCACTAAAGCTGGCCGCCGGACTAGCGGTAGCGAACTGTGAGTCAGGCTCAAACGAAGCTTGGTTTGTTGCTGGCGACAACAGCATTGGGCGCGAAGCACTTCTGGTTCTGGTGAACCCAACCAAGGTTGATGCCACCGTTAGCCTACAAATTGTCGGCACCAACGGGCCGATTCAGGGAACTGGACTAAGCGGCATCTCGGTTCCGGCAGGGAAAGTTACGGTTTTACCGCTGGCAGCATTCGCGCCAAAGGCTTCCACCTTTGCTTTGCAGGTTTCAGCCAGGGGAGCCGCACTGGGGATGTGGCTTCAACAGAAAACCATCCGAGGCCTAACTCCAGGTGGCTTGGATTACGTTCAAGCTTCACCTGCAGAAAGTAAAACGGTGGAAATTCCTGGGCTATTTATTCGAAGCACCGCCAAACTTGCCGCTCTTGCCGCGAATGACCAAGACTTCCTCGACACCAAGCCAATTCTTCGAGTAGTGGGGAATGCGAAAGCCGAAGCCACCTTTACCGCTCAGGTGCAAGGAGCCGACGGCAGCAGTTTCGGAACTGTAATTCAAGGAACCGTGCCAGCTGGAAGCGTGAAGGATTTTGATCTCGGTGAACTTGCCGATGGTGATTATGTTGTGCATGTAGAGTCCAGCGAACCAATCATGGCTTCGGCCAGTTTTAGCCGTGTAGCTTCCGCTCAGGCAGACTTTGCCTGGGCGATTGCCGTAACCCCAAAGAAACTTGATGCAGGTTTCACCACAGTGTCCGGCGCAATCAGCAAACTGTCGGTGGCTAACCCGAGTGACAAAGCTGGCAAGATCACCCTGAATGGCCGAATCGTGAGTGTTCCAGCCAAGTCAAATATCGTGGTGACTCTGGCAGCCGGAACCAGCTATCAAATCTCGTCGAATGTGGCCGTTTCGGCAAGTCAGGTAGTCGACATTTCGTCGACGGTCGCCGTAGTTCCGGTTCTCGATTACCGCTCGGAAGCCAGCCGAATAAAGGTCGTTATTCGCTAACGCCTGAACTGCTCTGGGATTAGATCGCCAGGGTCTCGGCCAATCAATTCGGCTGCTGCCTGAAAAACGAATTGTTCGATGTGAAATCTTTCATCAAGCCGATCGGTTCGTCGGTGATGGGTCATACGCTCAATCGGAATTCGATAGAGAGTAATTCGGAACGTTTGCGGGTTAGAGCTGTATCTG
>JBJOJC010000086.1:0-4296 GCA_046046825.1 Actinomycetota bacterium
GGCTTCGGCTACCTGGTTACCTTTGGTGGCTACCCGCTGCCTCTTCGCGAAACCTGGTTGGTGGTTCCACTAATCCAGTCGGTCATGGCAGTGCCACTGGTGGTGAGGTTGGTTTACCCGGCTTTGGTGGCTCTAGGCAAGGATCAGGTTGAGGCGGCTTCCACGGCAGGCGCAAACAGTTGGCAGATTTTTTGGCTGATCAAGCTACCCATGGTTCGCTTCAGCATTTACACCGCAGCAGCTTTTGCGGCGTTAGTCTCGCTCGGAGAGTTTGGCGCTGCCAGCCTGCTCGCATACGGAGATCAGGCGACCCTCCCGACCGTGCTCTATGCGCTCATCTCGAGGCCAGGCGGCGTCAACTACGGAATGGCGATGGCAGCCAGCACTTTCATCATGCTGTTTACTTTTGTGGTGGTGTTCCTAATTAGTCGCGAAAATCTACCGGTATCGAAGCAGAAGCGAAACGGTCTCGCATAACCTCGATGGCCTCTGGGTTTCGGTCCATCAAAATGAATCGACGATCTAAGTCGGCAGCCACAAAACCGGTGGTTCCTGAGCCTCCGAAGAAGTCGACTACCAAATCACCAGGCTTCGAAGAGGCTTGGATGATTCTTCGCAAGATACCAATCGGTTTCTGAGTTGGGTAACCGGTCTTTTCGGTTCCGGTTGGAGAAACAATGGTGTGCCACCAAACGTCGGTTGGCAGTTTGCCCTTGGCTACCTTCTCAGGAGTCACTAGACCTGGTGCCATGTATGGTTCACGGTCTACCGCGGTTGAGTCGAAGTAATACTTCTCTGGGCTCTTCACATAAACCAGGATGGTGTCGTGCTTGGCCGGCCAACGGCTCTTCGACTTTGCCCCGTAGTCGTAGGCCCAGATGATTTCGTTTAGAAAGTTCTCTCGGCCAAAAAGTGCATCTAGCAACACCTTAGCGTAGTGCGCCTCGCGGAAATCCAAGTGCAGGTAGAGCGTTCCGGTTTCGTTAAGCAGTCGCCAAGCCTCTTCGAGTCTCGGTTCCAGAAAGCTCCAGTAGTCGGCGAATTCGTCGTCGTAGCCAAGCACGGTATCGCGAACGATGTCGTAGCGCTGACCTTTGAAACCAATTCGATTGCCGGTTTCGCTTCTGGTGGTGGTCGACTTGCCTCGGGTTTGCCGGCGTCCGGTGTTGAAGGGAGGGTCGATGTAAATCAGTTGCACCGACTCACTGGGCATAGTTTTTAGGTGCTCGAGGTTATCCCCAAACAGCACTAGATTTTTAGAGTCGGACACATAGAAGAGATTAACGCACATGAACCCTGAAGTACTTCACCAGCCGGATCGAAACCGCTACGCAATTTTTCTCGAAGGAGAAGAGGTGGGCGAGGCTTGCTACACGAAGAAGGAAGACCGCTGGGTTTTTGATCACACTTTTGTGAACCCGGCACACCAGGGAAAGAACCTTGCAGCGATTTTGGTTCGAGAGGCGTTTGTTGACGTTCGTGAAAACCAGAACGTTTTGGTAGAGCCAACCTGTTCCTATGTGGTTCGTTACATGGAGAAGCACCCAGAAACGCACGACCTATTGGCGTTGCCGATCGAAGAGGCCGTTGCGGCCTGCAAACTTCCGCCTAGAAACTAGATGTGAGCTTCTAGCCAGGTGGCTAGATCGTTCAGAACTTCGTCTTGGTTAGTCTCGTTGTAAATCTCGTGGCGGGCACCCTCGTAAACGAAAAGCACAATGTCGTCGACGCCGCGTTTGCGGAAAGCATTAGCCAGTAGCACGTTTCCGCGTTCTCCAGCCAAAGAATCGTCACTGCCAACTTGTAGCAGGATTGGCACCTTCGGGTCGATGGTCTTTTTCGGTGAACCCATAAGTTTCAGGGTGTCGACAACACCAACGACCTGGGCGAACGATTCACTGAAGTTCAATGGGTCATCGCGAAACTTACGACCAACCTCGAGATTGCGGCTTAGCCATTCTCCACCGGTAGCGTTCGGAAGGTGAGCCCACTTTTTGTTGAGCTTTCCGGCGTTTAGTACTCCAGGAAGTAGCAGCGATGATCCGCTTAATACCAAAGCATCGAGATCGCTCGAATACTTGTCGTAAAGGCGTTGAGCCAGCATCGAACCCCAGCTGTGACCCAGCATCACCAACTTGGTAGAAGGGTGCTCAGCTTTGATGAGTTCGGTAAGCGCTCGAACCTGAGCCAGAACCGCGTCCATCCCGCCAGGGCCCAATAGACCCTGCCTCTTGGTGATTCCGCTCTCAACCATTCCTTTTCCGGTTTGGCCGTGTCCGCGGTGATCGTCGGAGTAAACGGCGAATCCGAGCGAGTTCAGCTTGCGGGCCACGTGGTCGTAGCGCCTGGAGTGTTCGCCGATGCCGTGCACCAGTTGAACCACGGCTTTGGGCTGGGCCACCGGCCATTCCCAAAAAACGATTTCAACGCCGTGCGTGTCTTTGAAGCTTCTACGAAGTGGAAGGTCAGTCATATTGCGAGAATACTCTCGAAAAGCCTGAAATGATTAAGAGAATCCACTCAGGTTGCTCACAGGAAACTCCCAAGTTTCTATTACAGGCTTACTTTTATGAATCAAACAGCGCCGCAGCTAACGCTCACACCTCCTAACCAGCGGGTGCGACTTGGCGCAAAAAAGTTTGCTGAACTAAAGCGCTCACAGGATGTCATCGAGACTCTCGCCTGGTTCACAGTGGTTTTGGTTGTCGCCATGTTTTTGCTAGATGGCGGAATCGCTCTATTTGGTAACCTCACCGACGCACTCGGAGCAATCAGTCGACTAACGGCACTGGTTGGAACCGACCTACTTCTAATACACACGCTGCTGGTTGCCCGTGTGCCATGGCTCGATAAGTTCTACGGACACGACAAGGTGACACTGGCGCACAAAAAACTCGGTAAGCCGATTCTCTACATAATCTCGGCGCACTTCTTGGCGTCGCTGATTCAATTTGCAATTCTCGACGGCAAATCGATTGTCGACGAAATGCTTTACCTATTCTTTGAAATCCCCGACATGTGGAGCGCCACCATCGGACTGGTTCTGATGATTGTCGTGGTGTTCACCTCGATCAACGCCGCTCGTAAAAAGCTGAGCTACGAGGCTTGGTACATCATTCACCTTCTGGCCTACGCATCGATTCTGATTGCGGTTCCACACCAGTTCACTACCGGCTCCGACATCGCCGGTAAGCCGCTGCAAACCCTGTTCTGGGTGATCCTCTACCTATTCGTAGCACTGAACGTGATTTGGTACCGAGTTCTCGCCCCGATTGTGATGAACCTCGCCCTTGGACTTAGGGTTACTGCGGTCACTCGCGAATCCAGCGACACCATCTCGGTTTATGTGAGCGGTCGGGGACTTGAGCGTCTTGGTGGGCAAGCCGGGCAGTTCTACATGCTGCGCATCATGACCAAAGAGACTTGGGCCAAGCCACACCCGTTCTCAATCTCGGCAGCGCCAAACAATCGTTTCGTGCGATTCACAATTGGTGATCGCGGCGACTTCACCAAAGCTCTTGCCAATTTGAAGGTTGGCACTCGAGTTGCGCTTGAAGGCCCATACGGCGTTTTCACCGAAGAACGTCGAACCTGTGAAAAGGTGACCCTGATTGCAGCCGGCGTTGGAGCTCCTCCGATTCGCGCACTAGCCGAATCGATGGCTGGGCGCCCTGGCGATGTACCTATTCTTTACCGTGTACGCGACGAAGATGATGCCGCACTGCTCGGAGAACTGCAGCAGGTTGCTCGTCACCGTGGATTCCAGTTGCATGTTTTGGCCGGCTCTCGTGGCTCAGCCACGTCGTGGTTACCCGGCCACTTGAACTCACTTCCAGATCAGGCCCGACTGATTGAAATGGCACCTTTCGTTTCCGAATCTGATGTTTTCATTTGCGGCCCTGCCGCCTGGACCAAATCGGTTGAAAAAACTTTGGAACGCGTTGGCACTCCAGCCAACCAAATTCACGCAGAGGAGTTCGCCTGGTGAGAAGTGCAACTAAAACTCTCGTTGGCCTAGCCGGTCTTGGCATTATGGTGGCTGCGGCTCGAGCTGGCATGCCGATTCCTGATGCAGCTGCGGCAATCACCGACACAACGAGCAACAACACCGACAGCACAGCCACGGCCACGCCGACTCCAGAACCAACCGGCACAGCTACCGCAACCGCAAAGCCAAAACCGACGGCAACCAAGAAGCCTGGAACCAACACTCCGGCTACCACTAAGCCAAAGCCAACTGCAACGGCCACCCCTACGCCAACCCCCAATCCAACTCCGAACCCAACCGCTGCGGTA
>JBJOJC010000087.1:0-8380 GCA_046046825.1 Actinomycetota bacterium
TTGTGCTCCTCTGGTTGCGATTTCGATTGCGGCTTCCAGATACGCTACTGCGCCTGGAGAACGGCGATCGTGGGTGATTACGGTTCGGTTGTAGCTTGGAGCCTCAGAAACGCGCACAGCGCGCGGAATGACCGAGTTTAAGGTGATGTTTGGGAACTTCTCGCGAACAAAGTTCACCACGTCCTCAGCCAGGCGGGTGCGGCCGTCGTACATGGTTAGCAACACGGTAGACAACTCTAGTTTCGGATTCAACTGCTGGCGAACTAGCTCGATGTACTTCTTCAGCTGATCCACACCTTCGAGGGCGTAGTACTCGCACTGAATCGGCACCAAAATCTCTCTTGCAGCGGTCCAGGCGTTGATGGTCAGCAAGCCAAGGCTTGGTGGGCAGTCGATGAAAATGTAGTCGGGCGGAGTCATTGTGGTTTCAAGGTAGCGTTCGATTGCAGTCTTGAGACGGTGCTCTCTGGCAACTCCGGAAGCCATTTCCATCTCAACGCCGGTTAGGTGAATGGTGGCCGGTGCGCAGTAAAGTCCTGGAAGTTCCGAACTGATCTGGATAACGTCTTCCAGCTCAGCCTCGCCCATCAAAACTTCGTAGAGGCTGCGAATTTCAGCGTGGTGAGGGATGTTCAGCGCAGTTGACGCATTTCCTTGCGGGTCTAGGTCTAGCACCAGAACGCGCATTCCCTTGCTGGCCAAAGCGGCTGCAATGTTCACTGTGGTGGTGGTCTTACCAACTCCACCCTTCTGGTTGGAAACTGTGAAAATTCTGGTGTTTGCTGGCTTGGAGATTACCGCGGCATCGATTCTGGCCAAGCGCTGGAAGCTCTGGCTCAGCTCTTGGGCCAGGGGAGTGTCGTTGAATTCGCTCATGCTTTATCGAGTTGTTTCACGTGAAACATTGGACACGGCCTGGCTTTCGATGGTGTGCTGCCATCCGGTCGGTTCTGGGCTGTTATCAACGCGATCGGCTGGGTAGCCTAGGCCTGGCACAACGGTTGCCGGCGTTACGGCTGTTGATTCGGCAATCTCGCGATTAGACATGTGTTTCTCCAAAACTTCCCCGAAATCAGACTAACTTAGTTCGAACTACCAAGGTTGGCTCTGGTAGCAATTGAGCGCCGGCAAGTTCGATTTTGAAACTGGCGATTCCGAGCTTCTTCTGCAAGCGCTTGGCCTCTTCGATTTCCTCGGCCGCTTTCGAACCTTTTAGAGCCAGAATCTCCCCGCCGTGACGAACCAGAGGAACGCACATGCGTAATAACTTAGGAAGTGCGGAAACGGCGCGGGCAGTTGCGATGTCGAACGCCTCTCCAACTTCTTCCGCTCTGGCACGCAGCACCTCAACATTGGTCAAGCCCAGCTCTTCTACAACACTTACTAGCCAATCGGAACGACGTTCCATTGGTTCGATAAGTGTAAAGCGGGTCTCTGGCAGAACTATTGCCATCGGAATCCCTGGTAATCCGGCTCCCGAGCCGATGTCACAAACGGTTTTTCCTGGCGCCACCAACTCGGCGACTACTGCTGAATTAAGAATGTGCCGGCTCCAGAGCCTCGGCATCTCACGTGGCCCTAACAGACCAAGTAAATCACCGTCTCTGACCAATGCGTTGGCGTAACCGCGTGCTAAATCGAGGCGGTCACCAAAAACAGCCGCTGCGGCAGCTGGCTCGGTTTCTAGTTCAAAAACTTCTTCAATCATCGCTATCTAATCTTTCATGTTTCACGTGAAACATCCAAAAGAAAAAGGCCGAGCTTTAGCCCGGCCCCTTTCAAATGATACTTATGCAGGCTTGATCACAATGTGACGATCGCGGCCTTCACCCTCAGATTCAGAGGTGAGACCGGCTTCAGCGATGATATCGTGAGCGATTTTGCGCTCGTACGAGCTCATTGGCTTCATTGGAACGGCTTCGCCAGACTCACGAACCTTCTCGATTACCTTGTTGACAATGCGTCCAAGTTCGTCGGCGCGCTTCTGACGTGAACCGCCAACGTCGAGAATTAGACGGCTAAAGCTGGTTGTTTTGACCTGAACGGCCAAACGAGTTAGCTCCTGAAGGGCCTCAACGGTCTCAGGCTCAGAGATAAGGCGAAGATTTCCGCCCTGTTCCGAGGAAATCTCTAGGTAGGCGCGTCCCTGACGAACGTCGATGTCGATGTCGCCATCTAGATCGAAGATGTCTAGAAGTTCTTCTAGGTAGTCGGCGGCGATGTCGCCTTCTTCTTCCAGTGCTTTTGCGCTAGGTTCAGCGGATTCGGTGGCTTCTACTTGGGTTTCTTCTTGTTCACTCATCGGTGTCTCCTATTACTTACGCTTCTTGCCGCGCTTGCCAACTGGCTGGTTGCGCTGGCGCGGGGTCTCTTCTTCGGTGGCTTCAATGGCTTCGACGGTTAGTTTCCCGCGCTTAGCTAGTCGGGCCTGGCGGTCGTGCCAAGCTTTCGACCCTTCGGTAGGCATGCGACGAATCACCACGAACTGCTGACCCATGGTCCAGAAGTTCGAGGTTAGCCAGTAGAACATAACGCCAAGTGGGAAGCTAATACCCGAGATGGCGAAGATGATTGGGAACAACCAGAGCATGATCTTCTGCGTCTGCATGTACTGAGTGCTCTGCACGCTGGCAGGGTTCTGGTTCTTAGAGATGATCTGCTTTTGAGTAATGAACTGGGTTGCAGTCATAACAACGATCATCACAGCGGCAAGGATGCGAACCTCGTTGTCGGTTGTGGTCATGAAGGTGTCCTTCAGTGATGCGCCAAAGAAAGTAGCCTGCTGGAACGACTCAGCCAGTGTTACATCCATCATGCCAACGCCAGCGTGACCACCCTGTGCGTTTGTTAGGACAAAGAACAAGCTGGTGAAGATGGGCATCTGAACCAGAAGCGGAAGACATGAGCTAAGCGGATTTGATCCGGTTCGCTTGTAGATCTCCATCTGCTCTTGTGCCATCTTCTGGCGAGACTCCTGGTCGGTCTTCCCCTTGTAGCGCTTCTGGAGAGCGGCGAGTTCTGGCTGGGCCAAAACCATGTTGCGCTGGCTCTTGATCTGACGCACGAAAAGCGGGATTAGTGCCGCTCGCACAACCAAAACCATTCCAACAATGGCAAGAACCCAAGTAAGCCCGTCGGTGCCATTGAAGCCGAGCATGGTCAGCCCATTGTGGAAGATAGCTAGTAGGAACTCGACAACCCATTTGATGGGCCACAGTAGATCTGGCATTTACTTACTTTCTATTTCGGTAGTACAAAACCGTTTGATAAAACTTTGAAGTGACCTGAGCCGGGTTTTACCGGCTCCATGCCTCCGGCAGACCAAGGGTTGCAGCGCAAGATTCTCCAAACTGTAAGGACAGAGCCAAACAACACTCCGCGCTGTTGGATCTGTCCGAGGCCATAGGCCGAACAGGTTGGGTAATACCTACATACATCTCCGTATAGCGGCGAGATAACTTTCCGATATCCCAGCAGAAACACGATGACAGCATTCCTGGGTATTAGCCAGATGAATTGGAGCGCTTTAGCAAACCAATTCACTTGTTGAACGCAGCTTTCACGTTGCTCAACACTTCTTGTTGAAGTCTATTCCACTCAAAGCCGTTGGCTTCAGGCAATGCCCTAATGACCACATTGAAACCGGTTGAGTGGGTTTGCAATATTTCACGGGCAATTGACCTGAGTCTGCGCTTGACCAGATTTCTGCCAACAGCCCCCGCCACGGCTTTGCTCACAATAAAACCAAAGCGGGCATGAGTCAAAGACTCATCCCGCTGTAGGTAGAGGACGGTAGCCTGACCCGAGATCTTGGTTCCGATTTTCATGGTGTGGCGAAGCTCCGCCCCGGTCCTGATTCGGTTGTCTCTTGCGAGCACCGTCTGGCTTGGTTACGCCGAAAGCTCGACGCGACCCTTGCGACGACGTGCTGCCAGGATGGCGCGGCCGGCGCGGGTCTTCATACGTAGACGGAAACCGTGGGTCTTTGCACGACGACGGTTGTTCGGCTGAAAAGTACGCTTTGACATTGGTGATCACTCCAAAAATCTGTTTTGAATCATTGGTTAGTGCCGGAAACCCGACTGGTATTTTTGAGCTCGACCTGATTCAAAGCAGAGCAACCTATTAAACCTAAGGGTTGTTGTGGTGTTTGGTCAAGTTTTTAGCCATATTTTCTTTAAATCTCTTCACTTACATCACAATTTTGCAAATTAACGTAAGACACGCCGTTTCGATTTGCTTTAATCAAATGCAGTTCCCCAGAATTACTCTGGTGGATTTGTAACCTGTGAATAATTATCCACACTTTTACGAAGTTATCCACATGTTATGCACATACGTCTAAGTTGTGGATAACCTGTAAATCTTGAATTTAATCGGAAGGGGTGTGTGTTGGACGACTTGGTCAAAACACAAAGCATTTGGCACTCCGCCCTGGAAACTCTCAAGGTAGATCCGAGAATCACACCACAGATGCAGGGTTTTTTGGAATTAGCCGAGGCCAAGGGAATCATTGGTGAAACCCTTTATCTAGAGGTTCCAAACGACTTAGCAAGATCGATGCTCGACCAGCGAGTGCGCGGTTACATCGAAGAAGCCCTGGCTCTAAATATTGAAGATGGTACTAATTACCAATTCCGAGTAACTACCAATCCAGAAATCGAACCATCTTTCGTTGAGTCAGCTGCTTCGGAAATCATCTCAGAGGCGAGAAATACTGACCGTCAGAACTACACCCCAGTCGTGAACGGTTTCGAAACCCGACTGAACCCGAAATATACTTTTGAAACTTTTGTTCTAGGTGAGTCAAACTCATTCGCTCGAGCCGCAGCCTGGGCTGTTGCAAACGCGCCTGCCCAGGGCTACAACCCGCTTTTTATTCACGGCAACAGTGGTCTTGGTAAAACCCACCTTCTTCACGCGATCGGCAATGAAGCGCTCAACCTGTATCCCACTTACAAGGTTCGCTACGTTTCTAGCGAAGAGTTCACCAATCACTACATCAATGCCATTGCTAATAACAGGGCTCACGAATTCCAGGACGAATACCGCCAAGTAGACATCCTTCTGATTGATGACATTCAATTTCTGCAAGGTAAAGACCAAACGCAGGAGACCTTTTTCCACACCTTTGAAAATCTTTACCGAAACAACAAACAGGTTGTTATTTCGAGTGACGTTTCGCCAAATCAGCTGACCGGCTTCGAAGACCGCATGCGTTCAAGGTTTGAAATGGGACTTATGCTTCAGGTTTCGGCTCCTGCTCTTGAGACTCGCATTGCTATCCTGCGCAAAAAGGCGGAGATCGACAAAGTTAGAGTCGACGATGAAATATTCGAATACATCGCCGAGCGTGTTTCTAGCAACGTTCGTGAATTAGAAGGCACTCTGATTCGAATTACAGCTTTCGCCAACCTGAGCCGAATTCCGATTGACATGAATTTGGTAAAAACGGTTCTGAAAGACCGCTCCCCGGTTGAATCTGAGACCATGATTACTCCGATTGAGATTATGAATTCAGTGGCCGCTTACTACGGAATTACCGTAGACGAGCTATCCGGAAACTCACGAGTATCCCAAATTGCAATTGCTCGCCAGGTGGCCATGTATATCTGCCGCGAGCAAACCAACCTGTCACTTCCAAAAATTGGCCAGCTTTTTGGCAACCGAGACCACACCACTGTGATGTATGCGGCCAAGAAAATCGCTGAAATGATGAGCGAACGTCGCAGTATTTACAACGTTGTCGCCGATCTAACCGACACAATCAAGTCAAAACACAAATAATTTTGCAAATATCCACAAGTTTTTCTGTGGATAACTTGTGGATAACTGTCTAACTTCTCAACAAAACATATGAATAAGCCCAATTGCGCTGTGAATTACCAAAAAACAATCCACAGGACTGAGAGTTATCCACAGACTTATACACATATCTGTGTACAACTTTCACCGTTGTAGTTCCCAATTAAAGATTGGTGAGTCGAGAGTTATCCACAAATTCCACAGGGGTTAAGAAGATTATTAAAGAGATATCTAAAAAGGAAACAAATAACAAATAATCCGGCTAAGCGTTGGGTCAGGTATTTGTGGCAGAATTGCCTTTCAAGCACTTTCCATAAACCTTTAGAAGAACAGGCACTGTCTTGAAGTTCCAGGTAAACCGCGACGCATTCAACGAAGCCGTATCCTTTGTAGTTCGCGTTCTGCCTCAGCGAATTCCGATGCCGATCCTAAACGGAATCCTCATCGAAGCGGATGCTAATGCGCTTCGCCTATCTGTCTTCGACTACGAGGTCTCAGCTCAGGTTGAAATCGTAGCTAAGGTTGATGCCCCTGGACGCGTTCTAGTTTCCGGACGTCTACTTTCTGAAATTACTTCCAAGCTGCCAAACGCTCCGATCGAAGTTTCCCTCGAAGGAAACAAGGTTCAGGTTTCTTGTGGAGCTTCGAAGTTTGCGCTCCTAACCATGCCGGTTGAGGAATACCCAAACCTGCCAGAGATCCCAGCAACCAGCATTACCGTTTCTGGCGAAGCCTTCTCAAAGGCCGTTCACCAGCTGACCCCAGCCGTTGCCAAGAACGACCACGTTATGACTCTCAACGGAATTCTGTTCGAGGTCGAAGAGAAGAACATTTCGATGCTTGGAACCGACCGCAACCGTATGGCTGTCCAGGAAGTATCCTGGGCTGGCAAGCCAGACCTAGTTGGTTACATTTCTGTAGTTCCACTGCGCACCCTGAGTGAAGTAGCTAAGACCTTTGGCCACCAGGGCGAACTTACTCTTTCAATCAACAATGACGAAGCTCGCGGCCTAATAGCATTCAAGGCAAATAACCGAACCATCACTTCACTATTGATTAAGGGCCGCTACCCGGATGTTAAGGAACACCTTCCAAACACCGACATCCCTGATTTCGCAATCGTCAATACCCAAGACCTAATCGACTCAACCCGTCGCGTTGGTTTGGTTCTGGAAAACGATGTTCCGATGAAGTGCGAATTCACCAACGGAAAACTGATCCTTGAGGCTTCTGAAAACGAAGTAGCTCAGGCTTCTGAGGCCGTTGATATAGAACTAACCGGAGCCGAAAAGATCATCAAACTTCGACCTCGTTATGTCATCGACGGACTTAGCGGTGTCAGCACAGAGTTCACCAAGATCTCATTCATGAACAATGGCAATCCAAACAAGCCAAGCCCTGTTTTGATTTCCAGCCACAACCCGAAGGACGAAAAAGACGCGGATAACTTCCGCTACGTTCTTCAGCCACACCGACTCTAGAAACTACAAGAAGGGTAACCAAATGAAGATTGGTCTAATCGGACTGGGAAAAATGGGCGGCAACATGCGCCAGCGCCTACGCAACAAGGGAATCGAAGTTGTTGGTTACGCCCGCAGCGCCGAAAACAACCCTGACGTGACATCGATCAAGGAATTGGTTGAGTCCCTGCCAACACCTCGTGTGGTTTGGGTTATGGTTCCTCACGGTAAGGCAACCGACGCGGTTATCGACGAATTGGAACAATACCTAGACGCCGGCGACTTGATAATCGAAGGCGGAAACTCTCGCTTCTCCGACGACGCCCGTCACGCTGCCCAGGTAGCTGAAAAGGGTATCGGCTACATCGACTGCGGTGTTTCCGGTGGTGTTTGGGGTCTTGAAAACGGTTACGGTCTAATGGTTGGTGGCGAGAAGGCTCTTGTCGAGAAGGCAATGCCGATTTTCGACGCCCTTCGCCCAGAAGGCGCCCGCGAAGAGGGATTCGTTCACGTTGGTGATGTTGGTGCAGGTCACTACGCCAAGATGGTTCACAACGGCATTGAATACGGCATGATGCAGGCATTCGCCGAAGGTTACGAACTTCTTGAGAAGAAGGAAATCATCAAGGACGTTCAGGGAACCTTCGCTGCTTGGCAGCGTGGAACCGTTGTCCGCTCTTGGCTACTAGACCTACTTGTGATTGCCCTAAAGGAAGATCCACACCTAGGCAACATCCGCGGCTACGTAGAAGACTCAGGCGAAGGCCGTTGGACCGTTGAGGAAGGTATCGCAAACTCAGTTCCGATGCCGGTAATCACCGCTTCACTATTCAGCCGTTTCGCTAGCCGCCAGGATGACTCACCAGCCATGAAGGCAGTTGCAGCTCTTCGCAACCAATTCGGTGGACACGCAGTCAAAAAGGCTGAATAACTAATACCAATTTCGAAGGGGTGAGGGATGTTTGTAAAACACCTCACCCTTTCGCATTTCCGAAATCACAAAAATACGGAAATTGAGTTCGAACCAGGCGTAAATTTGCTGGTCGGGCCAAATGGTCAGGGCAAAACCAACGTTGTCGAAGCAATTGAGTACGTAAGCACGCTGAGTTCACACC
>JBJOJC010000088.1:0-6413 GCA_046046825.1 Actinomycetota bacterium
GCCAAAACCAGCTTGTCTTTGATGGCTGGGGGAGCCAAAACATAGCCAACGCGGAAACCTGGCGCCAAAATCTTCGAGAACGAGCCGAGGTAGATAACTCCCTCTTCATCCATCGAACGCAAGGCGTCGGGAACAGGCTTGTCGAAATACAAAAGACCGTACGGGTTGTCTTCGAGCACCAAAATGTGGTGACGCTTGCAAATTTCCAAAATACGAGGACGGCGCTCTTTCGCAAGAGTCACACCAGAAGGATTAGCGAAGTTAGGCACCAAGTAAAGGAACTTGATGGTTCGCCCAGCCTCTTTCAGGCGATCGATTGCCTCTTCAAGCGCTTCCGGGCTCATTCCGTCGTGGTCGGTGTAAACGTGCTCCACGTGTGCCTGATAGTGACGGAAAATCCCTAGGGCTCCCACGTAACTTGGCCCTTCGGCCAAAACTACGTCGCCTTCGTCGATGAAGAGCCCGCTGAGTAGCTCAAGACCGTGCTGAGAACCAGTGGTCATCACAATGTCTTCGACAGATGAGCGAATGCCTTCGAGGGCCATAAGTTCGCGAACCTGATCGCGAAGGGTTTCATCACCCTGACCGCCGCCATACTGAATGGCAAGCAAACCCTTCTTCTCCATCATGCTGGAGTAAGACTTCTCGAGAAGATCTTTGGGCAGGGCCGCCACATAAGGCATGCCGCCGGCTAGGGAAACAACTTCTGGGCGGCTAACTACCGCAAATAGCGCTCGTACCTCAGACACCGATAACGTGTGGGCGCGTTCGGCGTAAGCCGAAAGCCACGGATCTAGGTTATTGCCAAGGTTTGCACTCATGACAAACAAGCCTAACCGCCAAAGCGGGGCAATTACTAACTAAATGAGGCCTTCAAGGTCGGCTAGAAGCGCTGGCTTCGGCTTGGCGCCAACCATTTCGCGAATAACTTTGCCGTTTTGGAAAACTTTCATCGCAGGGATACCAGTGATCTGGTATTCGGCGGCTAGGTGCGGCTCTTCGTCGACGTTTACCTTGACGATTTCGATTTTGTCGGCGTATTCGGCACCGATTTCGTCCAAGATTGGCGAAACCATGCGGCACGGACCACACCACTCTGCCCAGAAGTCAACCAAAACCAGCTTGTCGCTGTTGATTACGTCTTCGGTGAAGCTTGCTGCGGTTGCGTTCTTCGACATTTGATCTACTTTCGTTTTACGTGAAACTTAGGCGGTTAGGAAGTGCTCTGCATCTAGCGCTGCAACGCAACCTGATCCGGCAGCGGTGATTGCCTGGCGGTAGGTTGGGTCGATTACATCGCCACAGGCAAATACGCCTGAGATGCTGGTCTTCGATGAACGTCCTTCAACCTTGATGAAGTGGTCTTCGGAGAGTTCTAACTTGCCCTGGACCAGGCCAACGCGTGGGTCGGAACCGATGGCAATGAATAGTCCGGAGATTTCGAGGTCGCTCTTCGAGCCGTCGACGGTGTTTTCAAGAACCACGCCCTCAACTTTGGCTTCACCCTTGATCTCGGCAACAGCTGAGTTGTAGATGACCTCGATTTTTTCGTTAGCCAAAACGCGGTCGATCATGGTCTTCGATGCCTTGAAGGTGTCGCGGCGGTGAATTAGATAAACCTTCGATGCGAAACGGGTGAGGAACATGGCCTCTTCCATAGCGGAGTCGCCTCCACCAACCACGGCGATGTTCTTTTCGCGGAAGAAGAAGCCGTCGCAGGTTGCACACCAGGAAACTCCGTGGCCAGAAAGTTCCTTTTCGCGTGGCAAACCGAGTTCGCGGTAGGCGGCTCCGGTGGCCATGATGATTGCGCGAGCCTCGTAGGTTTCGCCGCTTCCGGTCTTGACCTTCTTCACGTCGCCTTCTAGCTCAACCTCAACCACGTCGTCCATGAGAACTTCTGTGCCGAAGCGCTCGGCCTGTTCTTGCATGGCGTACATCAGGTCTGGGCCCATTAGTCCGTTTGGAAATCCTGGGAAGTTTTCAACTTCGGTGGTCTTCATTAGTTCGCCACCGGGCTCAACCGATGAGGCAATCATTAGTGGCTTTAGGCCGGCGCGAGCGGTGTAGATGGCGGCCGTGTAGCCGGCAGGGCCTGACCCGATGATGATTACTTCGCGCATGATTGTCCTAGGTTTAGTTCGGATGGGTTAACCCAAGTTTATCTGCGGAAAATTCCCTTTACTGTTGCCATCACCGAACGCACTTCGGCATTCTTGGCCAGCCAAAGGGCTGCTACATAAACAACGACGGACGTTCCACCTACCGCGACACAAGAAATCAACGCATTCAGTGCCGAGGAAACGGCGAACGCGTTTTCGGATACCCCACCGATTAGGTGAAGCGCTGCGTAACCGAAGACGCCGGCCAAAACACCCGCCAAAACCACCTGTGAGCCGTATCGGAAGATTCCAAGCTCCTTCAAACTGCCAATTCGACGCTGAAGTAGCAGATAGGCGAGTAGTGCCTGAACTCCGAAACTCACCGACATCACCAGTGAGATGGCGAACACTAAAGCCATCGCTTGAACCTGGCTGGCACAGATGTAGGCGCCGACCACAAAGATGGCAATTTGGATTGTGGTGAAGATGAACGGGCTTTTGGTGTCTTCTAGCGCATAGAAAACTCGCTGAAGCATGAAGTTCAGGCTGAACGGAATCAAACCAACCATCATCGCGATCAAAACCAAAGCCAGAGCCACGGTCGGTCGGTATTCAAAAGCGAAAACGCGAGCAATCGGGAACGCGGCAACAGCCATCACCGCGGTGGAGATGGCACTGATTGCCAGAATCGAGCGAAGTGACTTCTTCAGATCAGTCTTCAATAGGTCAAACTTCTTGGCGTGAGCATGCTCGCTCATTCTGGTGAAGTAGGCGGTGGCGATGGAAACCGTGCCAACCGAGTGAGGGATCATGAAGATTAGCCAAGCAGTTCCAGCAACGGCTACCGAGGCGATGCCGTTAGTGAACGATCCGGTGGTTGCGGTTCTCGCAGCCAGGGTCGTCGAAGTGATGTTGGTCTGAATCAAACCACCGATTTGGGTGATTACCAGCATCGCCAAGGTCCAGCTGGCAGCTTTCAACGCTGGGCGAAGGCCGAGCCCGCGCAGTTTGAAGTTCAACGTGAAACGAAGTCCGATGCGCTTCCAGAAGACAAACAAGATCAGTGCTTGGGCAGCCACTCCGGCGCTCCAAGAACCAGCCAAGAGTGCAATCTGTCCCTGATCCCAGGCGAGATCAGCAGATGGTCCGAAAAGAGATACGAAAACGGCAAGACCAATAATCGCCACGATGTTGTTGAGAGCCGGGGCCCACATGAATGGGCCGAACGAACTTCTGGCGTTGAGAACCTCACCCAAAATTGAGTACAGGCCGTAGAAAAACAACTGCGGCAAACACCAATACGCAAATGCTGTGGCCAGAGCGAGAGTTTCCTCACTCCAACCGCTGGTGTAAAGGCGCACTAAGAATGGAGAAAGCAGGGTTGCCGCCAGGGTTATGGCGGCGAACACGGTGATGATCACGGTCAGTAATCCGTCGATGTATCCCTGTCCGCCATCCTTGCGAACTTTGGCCCGAACGATTTGAGGAACCAAAACCGCGTTCAGCAGACCACCAACGATGATCGCGTAAACGTTGTTGGGCAGTTGGTTGGCAACACCGAAGGCATCGGCAGCGTTGGTGGTAACACCGATGGCATAGGCGAGCATTACGGTTCGAACCAAACCTAGGATGCGCGAAACAATGGTTCCGCTCGCCATGATCAGCGACGAACGAGCAACCGTCATGCCGTTGCCTTGCGGCGGCGAATCATTCTGGCGGTACCAACTATCAGTAGCAGAAGCACCACCACTGCTAGCGAACCAAGGGCGATAGCCTCGAAGTTTCCAAGCACATGCATCTTGAGGCTCTCGTTTTCGCCAATGCGAACTCCGGAAAAGCTGGTCAGCCAAACATAAAGAGTCACATCACCGTTGGCCACGGCCTGAACTGGAACCGTGGCATTGATTGTGCTGTTGGAAGGAATCGTGACCGCGCTCACCTTTGGCAACTGAACCCGCAGGTTCGAGGTGGCAACGTGAACCAGCACGCGAACTTCGGTGTTGTAGTTGTTGCGAATCAAAATCGGCACGCGAGAATCTTGAGACACAAGGTTGATTTCAGAACCTTTGACGATTTCTACGTCGTAGACGTCGGTGTTGCTGGCAGCGCTGGCGCTTGAGGCCACGCCGAGGCTGAGCGTCAGGACGAGTGCGGTGATGGTTTTCAAAAACTTCATAGTGATCTCTCGTACCACTCAATCACGCCACGAGCCATGCGCTTCTCGTTGTCGTGAGACAAAACTGCGTTCAGTTCACCGAGGTCGAACCACTTGGCATCGACCGCCTCCTGGTCTGGATCATCGGCAACATTTAGTTCTCCACCGATTTGACGCAGTAGGTAATGGTGAACCGTTTTCGAAATAAGTTTGTCGGGGGTGTAGAACTCGTAGTCGATCGAACCCAGTAGCTCAATGATCTCGCCCTGGATTCCGGTCTCCTCAAAGACCTCGCGAACTGCAGCCTGCTCCAGGGTTTCGCTGCCTTCCGGGTGACCTTTCGGAACACACCATTCCAGCTGTCGACGCCGACGTTGCATGCGACCAATCAAAACCACACGCGGCGTGCCATCGGCCGCCAACACGAAACCGCCGGCCGAAGTCTCTTGGACTCTCGGCAAACGCTTACGCGGTTGATTTTGGTTCATGCCCCAAGCCTAAACCTGTGGAACACTAGAACCCATGCAGAGCGTAACCGAAGCCCTCAAAAACCTTGAGGTCACCACCGATAACGCGCTATTTGTGGAACTCGGAAAACGTTTCAAAGACGCCGGTCACGAATTGGCGTTGGTGGGTGGCCCGGTTCGCGACGCCTTTCTAGGACGAACGGCTCCGGACATCGATTTCACCTCGTCGGCTAACCCAGACGAGATTTTGAAGATTGTGAAGCCGCTCTCTTCAGCACACTGGGATATCGGCCGCGCCTTTGGAACCATCGGCGCCAGATTCGGTAACGACCAGGTTGAAATCACCACCTATCGTGCCGATAAGTATTCGCTCGACAGCCGAAAGCCGGAAGTGGCGTTTGGTACCGATCTCAATGAGGATCTCTTTCGCCGCGATTTCACTATTAATTCCATGGCACTTCGTTTGCCAGACAAAACTTTCGTCGACCCGTTTAATGGCCTAGCCGATTTACTGGCCGGAGTTATCCGCACTCCTGGCAAACCGGAAGACTCGTTTAGCGACGACCCGCTAAGAATGCTTCGTGCGGCTCGTTTCGCCAGCCAGCTCGGGTTCGAGATCGAACCGGAAACCTTTGCGGCCATGACTGCCATGGCTTCGCGCATCGAAATCATCTCGGCGGAGCGAATCCAGCAGGAGTTGGTCAAGCTAATGCTCGGCAAATATCCGCGGAAAGGCCTCACGGCCTTAGTTGACTCTGGCCTGGCGGCCATCGTTTTGCCGGAGCTGCCCGCGCTGAAGCTTGAAGTTGATGAACACCACCACCACAAGGACGTCTACGAGCACACCCTTACCGTGGTCGAGCAGGCCATCGATTATGAGAAGGATTACGGGCTCGAACCAGACTTCACCCTGCGCTTCGCCGCACTGCTTCACGACTGTGGCAAGCCGAAGACCCGCAAACTCGAGCCTGGCGGCGGAGTTAGTTTTCACCAGCACGACATGGTTGGTGCCAGAATTGCCAAAAAACGCATGCAGGCTCTGAAGTTCGACAACGACACCATCAAGTCGGTGGCTAGGTTGATTGAACTGCACCTGCGATTCTTCGGTTATGGCGAGCAAGCCTGGACGGATTCCGCGGTGAGGCGTTATGTTCGCGATGCCGACTCACAGTTGCTTCGCCTGCACGCACTAACGCGGGCCGACGTGACCACGCGCAACAAGCGCAAGGCCGAACGCCTCTCATTTGCCTACGACGATCTGGAACATCGAATCGCAAAGCTGCGCGAACAGGAAGAGCTCGACGCCCTTCGCCCAGATCTTTCCGGCGAGGAAATCATGGAACTTCTCGACCTTAAACCAGGCCCAGACGTAGGTAAAGCCAGAAACTTCCTAATGGAACTGCGATTAGAAGAAGGCGCACTCGGGCCTGAGGAAGCAAAGTCCCGCTTGCTTCAATGGTGGCAAGCCCGCTAAACTCGAAAGGTTGCACAAACCCTCCTGTCATGGAAGTCCCATGGCCGTTCTAGTCCAAAGGAGGTGGGTTAAATATGCATCTATACGAGCTCATGGTAATTCTCGACCCAACGGTTGAGGAGCGCACAGTTGCTCCAAGTCTGGACAAATTCCTAAACGTAATCCGCAACGGTGGAGGCACCGTTGACAAGGTTGACATTTGGGGACGTCGTCGT
>JBJOJC010000089.1:0-10504 GCA_046046825.1 Actinomycetota bacterium
CTTCTGGAGTCGTTCGAGGCTCCGGGTCAAATGTGCGTTGGGATTGATACTCATTCTTCCCTATTTCGGTCTTGGGGTATTCCAGACTCGGCATCGGGTGTCCGAGAATTTTCCCTGCGAGTAATCGATGCCGCGTCAACAAGAGTTGGGATAATCAAGCCGCAAGTATCGTTCTTCGAACGCTTTGGAGCAGCCGGTTTCCAGGTGTTGGCAGAAGTAACCAATCAAGCCAAGGCAGCTGGTTTGCTGGTAATTGCTGACGCAAAGCGTGGAGACATCGGCACCACCATGGACGCCTATCTCGAAGCCTGGTTCGGTGAAAGTTCTGGTCTCTACGCCGATGCATTAACCGTCTCTCCGTATCTAGGTCTCGGCAGTATCTCTTCCGGATTCGAAAAATGGAGCAACTCCGGCAAGGGCATCTTCTCTCTGGTTGCCACTTCCAACCCAGAGGGGGAGACGGTTCAATTGGCTTCCCTCGGAGGCAAATCGCTAGCGGTGAGCCAACTGCAACAGCTTGTAAGTCTCAACGGAGTTGCCGATTCGCTTGGCTCCTATGGAGCGGTTATCGGCGCCACCTTGGACTTCGACAAATTCGGCATTTCTTTGGCACCATCGAACGTTCCAGTGCTGGCGCCCGGTTTTGGAGCTCAGGGTGCGGAACTCTCTCAGGCAAAAAGAATTTTCGCAGGACTTTCTGGCCAAGTTTGTTTTTCGGTTTCGAGATCTGTTCTCCTGGCGGGGAAAGACGGAATTGGTTCAGCGATCGACACTGCAAATTCCGAGTTGCGTTCGGGTCTGGCTGGTTAGGCTGTTTCAATGAAGTCCAAACTTGCCGTTATCGCCGGCCCTACCGCTGTAGGTAAGGGAACGGTGGTTCGCCAGCTTTTGGCGAGCCACCCCGAAATCAAACTTTCCGTTTCGGCAACCACCCGCGCACCACGTCCTGGCGAAGTTGACGGCATGGACTACTTTTTCTGGACTCAGGAGCGTTTTGACGAGGCTTTAGCGAACAATGAGCTCTTGGAGTACGCAACCGTTCACGGTACAAATCGCTACGGAACACCACGTAAGCCCGTTGAAGAGGCGCTTAGCCGAGGCGAAAAGGTTGTTTTGGAGATCGACATCCAAGGGGCTCAACAGGTGAAGAAGGTTATGCCTGAAGCTCTAACTATCTTTATTCTTCCGCCCTCTTGGGATGAATTAGTGCGACGACTTAGCACCAGGGGAACCGAAGATTTGGGCGAACAGGAGAAGCGCCTGCGGACAGCCGTGGTTGAACTTGCAGCAGCCGAAGACTTCGAGTACCAAGTAATTAACGACGATGTGGATAAATGCGCCGCTAAAGTCTTAGAATTGATGTCATGACTACCGAAACCCTAAAAGGCATTGTTTCGCCTTCAATCGACAACCTTCTAAGCAAAGTCGATGCGAAGTACGAATTGGTGATGTTTGCCGCTAACCGCGCACGCCAGATCAACCAGTACTACGCCGAGTTGCAGGCCGGTAGCTTGTTCAACAACGTTGGCCCGCTAGTTGAGGCAACCGTTGACGAGAAGGCTCTCACCATCGCTCTTCGCGAGATCGACCAGAACAAGCTGGTCAAGACCGCAACAGCTTAATTTCCCATGCGGGTACTGGTTGGAATAACCGGTGGCATAGCTGCCTATAAGGCCGCGGAAATTGTTCGAGAATTCACCGAACTTGGTAACGATGTTCGCGTCGTTGCTACCCCAAACGCATTGCGATTCATTGGCGCGGCAACACTGGAAGCTCTTTCACACAACGCTGTCTCAAGTGAGCTTTACAGCGATATTCCTGAAGTAAAGCACGTTGAAATGGCTCAATGGGCCGATGTTATTTTGGTTGCTCCAGCGACGGCAAGTTTCTTGGCTCGAACTGTTGCCGGGCTTGCCGACGACCTACTGGGAAACATTCTTCTGGCAGCAACTGCACCAATTGTCATCGCACCTGCGATGCACACCGAGATGTGGCTGAACTGCGCGACTGTCGCCAACATTTCAACTCTTCGCTCTCGCGGATACACGGTAATCGACCCTGCGGTTGGACGCCTAACCGGGGCCGATACCGGTGTCGGTCGTTTGCCAGAAACTGCTCAGTTAGTAGAAGCTACTCTTGCCACGAGCAAGGTTCAGGATCTAGCAGGTAAGAGCGTGCTTGTAGTGGCAGGTGGAACCCGCGAATATATCGACCCGGTTCGATACCTAGGGAACAAGTCTTCCGGCAAACAAGGCATCGCCCTAGTCACAGAGGCGAAAGCTCGTGGAGCCAAAGTAACGCTGATTGCTGCAAATTTTGATTTCTCGGCTAGCGATGTTGTGACCTATAGGGTCGAAACTACGGCCGAACTCATTTCGACCATCGATGGTTTGTCGACCGCGTTTGATTTCGTGATTATGCCGGCTGCTGTCTCGGATTTCCGCTCCGAGGTCTTAAGTACAACGAAGTTGAAGAAGAATAACTCAAGCCGAATGAGTCTTGAACTAATCCAGAACCCAGACGTAATCGCTGAAATCTCCAAGGTGGGTAAGGCTCGAAATAATTCGCTGAAGGTGGTTGGTTTTGCGGCTGAAACAGCTACTGGCATCGAACTAACCCAGTTGGCCAAATCCAAACTCGACAAAAAGGGGTTGGACCTAATTGTTGCAAACGACGTTTCCAACGGAGCGGCTTTTGACTCTGACACCAATTCAGTTCTAATACTTGGTGCGTCAATAAGCGAAGAAGTCAACGGTTCTAAACGCGAAATCGCTGGGGCGATCTTCGATCAACTGTTGAAACTTCCTTAGATTGTCGCTGGTGGCGAATATACTTGACAGCAATGTCTGAATTACGCCTGTTTACGTCCGAGTCGGTTACCGAAGGTCACCCAGATAAAATCTGTGACCAAATTAGCGACACCATTCTCGATGCACTGCTTGAGCTCGATCCGGGAGCCCGCGTTGCTGTTGAAACTATGGTCACTACCGGTCTTGTTCATGTGGCCGGCGAGATTTCCACCGATGCCTATGTTGACATTCCAACCCTCATCCGCAAAAGGGTAAATGAAATCGGCTACACCAGCTCTGAAATTGGGTTCGATGGCAATAGTTGCGGCGTAAGCGTTTCGATCGGTGAGCAGAGCCCCGATATCGCAATTGGTGTGAACTCTGGAATTGAGGTCCGTGAGGGTGTTTCCAGCGACGATTTAGATGGTCAAGGGGCTGGCGACCAAGGAATCATGTTCGGTTACGCCTCAAATGAAACTCCAACTTTGATGCCTGCTGCCATTTCTCTTGCTCACCAACTTAGTTCCAAGCTCGCCGAGGTTCGAAAAGAAGGTGTATTTGAATACCTTCGACCAGACGGCAAGACCCAAGTAACCCTTGGGTTTGACGGTGCTGTTCCGAAGTCTGTCGACACCGTGGTTTTGTCTACTCAGCACCATCCTTCTGTTTCTACTGAACAGTTGCGTCACGACATGCAAGCTTTCGTTATTGACCCAGTTCTTGAGGCGTCTGGCTTCGACTACGGGGAATACAAAGCTCTAATCAACCCAACTGGTCGTTTCGAAATTGGTGGCCCAATGGGCGACGCCGGACTAACCGGACGCAAAATCATCGTTGACACGTATGGTGGTGCGGCCAGGCACGGCGGGGGAGCCTTTTCAGGCAAGGACCCATCAAAAGTCGACCGTTCTGCGGCTTACGCCATGCGCTGGGTTGCCAAGAACATCGTTGCTGCAGGGTTCGCGGATAGAGCCGAAGTTCAAGTTGCCTATGCGATTGGTAAGGCGAACCCCGTTGGTCTGTACGTGGAAACTTTTGGCACAGAGAAATACTCGGTTGATTCCATTCGTAACGCAGTGCTAAGAGTCTTCGACCTTCGTCCTAAGGCGATCATTCAAGATTTGAACCTCTTGCGCCCTATCTACGCTCAAACCGCAGCTTACGGGCACTTTGGTAGAGAGTTAGAGAACTTCACCTGGGAGCGCACCGATCGAGTAGCTGAGCTACAAAAAGCTCTGATTGGATAGCTGGTGAACACCGAGACTTACGCTCGGGTCGTGTTCCAGTCGCCACTGCCCGCACTCAGTCGCGAATTCGAATATCTGGTACCAGATAGATTGGTCGCAGCAATTGCCCTTGGGCAAAGAATTAGAGTAACTTTCGCCGGTCAATCTAAAGAAGGCTTTGTAGTCGGTTTGTCTGGCACTAAGGAGTTTGCCGGCAAGCTAACTGACGTTTCCGAGATCATTTCAGTTGCCCCAGTGTTGTCGCCCGAGATATACGCTCTACTCAAGGCAATCGCCGAACGGCAGTGCTGTTCGGTTGGAGAACTCATAATCAACGCTGTTCCCAAAAGGTCGGTGCGTGTTGAGAAAGCTTTTCCGTTCCAAATTCCAACCCGCACAGCGAATCCTGTAGCAAGTCGGTTTGCCGAATTAGTCGCTCCTGTCTGTGACTCAGAGTCGGGTCTGCCGAAGTTCTTATCAAGGGTCGCAACTTTGGCACGGGACTATTTCGATTCGGGACGTTCGGTCATCATTTGTGTTCCGGATTTCAGAGACTTAAAGCGAGTTCGGGAAGCGCTTGCGCATATTTTGCCTGTGCAATCAATTTCTGGGGTTGACTCAAATGAAGTTGCTTCCGAGAGATACCTTCAGTTTTTACAGCAACTCACCTCTCAGAAAATGATTGTTGTAGGAACCCGCAACGCCATCTACTCGCCCGTCAGTGGTGATGCCGCGATTATCGTCTGGGACGATGGTGACCAGAGTCACCAAGATCAACAATCTCCGTACCTAACCACGCGTGAAATTGCCCTGATGCGCCAAGATCTTTTTGGTGCACCTCTTCACTTCCTTTCGCATAGTAGAAGCGCCGAAGTGCAACGTCTTGTGCGAATCGGATATCTGCAAGAAACCAAGCATGGTAACTGGCGGCCTAAGGTTGCGATCAGTGAGGGCTCTGGGCTCGACGCAATGACCTTCAAACTGGTGAAGCGCGCTCTGGAGAACGGGCCCGTTCTGGTTCAGGTGGCCTCTCCTGGTAATGCGCGCTCGCTTTACTGCAACGATTGTGGCACTCGTTCGATGTGCAGAAACTGTAACGGTCCGCTCTGGATGAATGCCAAGGGCCAAATTGTGTGTCGTTGGTGCGGAAACTTGAACATGGATTTCAGATGTGCCAAATGCAACCACTCGAAATTGCGGCAGGGTGGAGCTGGTGTCACTCGGTGGGCTGAGCAACTTGGAAAGTCTTTCCCTGGCGTTGCCATTCGAGAAGTTACTGCCGAGCAAGAGCAACATCTAATTCCCAATAAGCCGACAATCGTAATTTGCACTGCGGGAATTGAACCAATTGCCACTGGCGGCTTTGCAGGTGCGGTTTTATTGGATTGTGCGACTCAGCTGAATGTAGATTCGCTTAGAGCTCCCGAAGACGCACTTCGTAGTTGGTTAAACGCACTGGCATTTATGAGAGAGGGTGCAGAAGCCGTTGCTGTTGGAGCGACGCCTGAAGTAAGTAAGGCACTCACTCTTGGTTTGGTCGTTGAGACTGTTGATGACATCGTCAGCGAACGCGAGGTGCTCGGATTCCCACCCTCAAAAAGATTCCTAAGTGCCACCGGTTCGAAAGAGGTAGTTGATTCTTTAGCGGAGGCCCTCGAGAACTCGTCTCTGGTTCGAGTACTTGGTATCTCGCAGGCCGCAGCGTCTTCGACCCAGCCAGACTTTCGACTTGTCGCCTCTTTCTCGTACGCTAGTGGACCGCAGGTCGCAGCACTCATGAAGGAGTTTGTAGCTGGACTTGGCGCGAAGCAAGTTCGCACAAACTCAAAGTCAGGTAGAAGCCTTAGGCCGCTGAGCGTCAAGTTCGACGACCCGAGAGTGATTTAGGCTGTCATAGTGTCCATCGTCTTTGCCGGTACCCCAGAAAATGCAGCAACCTCGCTAAGGCTGCTAGTTGAATCCGGCGTGCCAATTAGTTTGGTTCTCACCAGACCAGATGCGCCAATCGGAAGAAAGTCGGTGCTCACTCCTTCGCCCGTCGCAGTTGTAGCAGAAGAGCTCCGTTTGCCCGTAATCAAGAGCAACAAGATCGATGATCAAATAATTGGCGAACTAAAGGCTCAAAGAATCTCATTTGCGATTGTCATCGCCTTTGGAGTTATCCTTCGCGATGATGCTCTAGCGTCGCTTGAAAAGGGATGGTTCAACGTTCACTACGGTCTTCTTCCCAAATGGAGAGGTGCAGCACCGGTTCAGCAGGCGATCATTGCGGGCGACACTGAGACCGGCGTAACAATCTTCAAAATTGACCAAGGTTTAGACACTGGTCCTATTCTTGGCTCTGTTAACACACGAATAGAGCCCGTCGAGACTTCTGGTGACTTGTTGAAGAGACTCACGCTTCTCGGTGTATCCCTGTTGCTGGAAGTATTACCGCAAATAGATAGCGGTGTATTCAATCTCAAGCAACAGCCTTCAATTGGAATATCGCTTGCACCAAAGCTTGCAAGATCAGACGCGAAACTTGATTTCCATCGAGATGCAAAATCGCTGTCAAATCTGGTTCGTGGAGCGAATCCAGAGCCTGGAGCATGGTGTACGACATCGTTAGGTTACGAACTCAAAATTCATCGAGCTAGTTTCACTGATGAATCACAACCGGCTATCGGTGAATGTTTACTTCGTGATGGCCGTCTCTTCGTAGGCTGTGGGTCTGGATCACTTGAATTGGTTGAAGTTCAACCAGCCGGAAAACAAAGAATGGACGCGATCGCTTGGTATCGCGGTTTGAACCAGAAAATAGAAATAGGTGTAATTGTCTAGCCCCAGAAGCGTTGCGTTAAAGGCACTGATTGCTGTTGAAGAAACCGACGCCTACTTGAACTTGGTTTTACCTAAGAAGATTGCTGAGAATCGTCTAAGCACCCCAGACGCCGCCTTTGCAACAGAACTGGCATATGGAACCTCGAGGAACCAGGGTTTTTACGATTTTGTGATTGCCAAAGGAGCTGCCAGAGACGTTGAGAGTATTGACGCCGATGTTCTTTGCGCGCTGCGAATGGGAACTCATCAGTTGCTGGTTCTGGAAACACCAGAGCACGCTGCAATCTTTGAGATGGTCGAGCTAGTAAAAAGGGAACTTAGGCAATCGGCCGCCGGCTTCGTAAATGCGGCTTTGCGTCGCGTTGCCGAGAGAAGCTTGGACGACTGGCTGGAGCTTCTAGATAAGCAGGGCCTAGGAACCGATGAGGACCTCTCCATCAGGTATTCGCACCCACTCTGGGTTACCAGGGCGATTCGACTGGCGCTTGAGGCTGATGGAGCAGGCAGTGAGCTCGAAGCCGCACTAAATGCAGACAACGTGAATCCTAAGGTGAACCTCGTTGCTCTTCCTGGTAAAGATATCAATAGTTCCGGTCTCACTAAAGGTTTAGCTTCACCGATTGGTTATGTTCTGGAATCTGGAGACCCGAGCAAGTTCGCTGGAGTCGCGATGGGCTCAATGCGAGTGCAAGATCAAGGCTCTCAACTGGTCACCATGGCACTCTCGAGTTCTACCTCATGCTCACCGGGGGAGCAGTGGCTCGACATTTGTGCTGGCCCCGGTGGTAAGGCCGTGCTTATGGCTGCCCTTGCAGCTAAATCTGGAGCGGATCTGACTACCAACGAGATAACTCCTCATCGCGCAAAGCTCGTTGAGACTGCCTTGCGACACAGCGGGTTTCCTGCATTGCAGCTCATCGGTGATGGTCGAAACATCGATGAGAGTTACCAATTCGATCGAATTATGCTCGATGCCCCATGCACTGGTCTAGGGGCTCTCCGCAGAAGACCAGAATCAAGGTGGAGAAAAGGGAATGCGAATTTGAAGGAGTTGGCGGTTCTTCAAAGGGAGTTGCTCTCTTCTGCATGGCAACACCTCAAGCCCGGGGGCGTCTTAGCCTACGTGACTTGCTCACCCCACCCGACAGAAACTATTTCTCAGATTGAATGGTTCTTAAGAACTGAACCCCAAGCCGCTCTATTGAATGCAACTGGAGTGGTTACTAAGCTCAACCCAGAGTTGAAACTGAATCGTGATCGTAAGACGTTGCAACTTTGGCCTCACCGAAACGGTACCGACGCCATGTTCCTCGCTCTTCTTCAGAAATCTAAAAGTTAGACTTTAGCCATGTCGATAGCCATCCACCCGAGTATCCTCTCGGCCGACTTTGTTAACTTTCAGAGGGACTTTGAGTCGATCAGCGAGGCCGACGCGATCCATGTAGATATTATGGACGGTCACTTTGTTCCAAATTTGACCTTTGGTCTTCCCATGGTAAAACGCATGGTTGAGATCGCCAAGTCGCCCATTGACGTTCATTTGATGATTGAGAACGTCGACGAACTGGCCGTTCGCTATGCCGATGCCGGGGCAGCCAGCGTGACCTTTCACATCGAGGCGACTGAGGACTTTCTTCAGCTGGCCAGAGCAATCAGAGCTACAGGCGCCAAGGCCTCCGTAGCTGTGAAGCCTGGAACTTCAATTACTCGGGTTCTCGATGCCGTTGATGAACTGGATATGATTGTGATCATGACCGTTGAGCCTGGTTTCGGCGGACAAAAATTCATGCCTGAGATGATGGAGAAAGTTTCAACAGTGCGCTCCGAGATCCGCCGGCTGGGCTTGAAAACCATACTCCAGGTAGATGGTGGAATCGACGAAGACACCATTGTGACAGCATCAAAAGCGGGCGCCGATTGCTTCGTTTCTGGTAACGCCGTCTTCTCCAAGGCCGACCGCAACAGCGAAATTATTTCTTTGCGAAATTTGGCAAAAGCTAACTTTTCTGCCTAACTAAGCCAGACCGCTTGGGTTAACCTTGAAGGTATGACGACATTCGCGAATCTTTTTGAGCAACTACAGGAAACGGCCCAAACCAGACCTGCCGATTCGCATACGGTTAAGTGGCTAGACGCCGGAGTTCACACGATTGGCAAAAAGGTCGTTGAAGAAGCTGCCGAGGTTTGGATGGCTGCCGAACATGAGTCTAATGAGCGCACTGCTGAGGAGATCAGTCAGTTGCTGTACCACCTACAAGTCATGATGATTGCCAAGGGAATTTCCTTGGACGACGTTGAGAAATACCTTTAGAGAGAATTTGATGTTAAGAGTTGCTGTGCCCAACAAGGGTATTTTGTCTGATACCGCGATAGTCATGCTGCGCGAAGCGGGATATACCGTTCGTCGAGACCCTAAAGAGCTACACGTTATCGATGTCGAGAACGACATCGAGTTTTTCTACCTTCGACCTCGAGACATTGCCACGTACGTTGGTTCTGGGTCACTGGATCTTGGACTAACCGGTTTAGATCTCCTCAGAGACTCTCGGTCACCTGCAAACACAGTTGAAGACCTCAAGTTTGGAGAATCCACTTTTCGTTTCGCCGGTCCAGCTGGTGAATTCACAGACATAAAGGAACTAGAGGGAAAAAGGGTAGCCACCGCCTACGTGAACCTAGTTGAGGATTTCCTGGCAAAATCGGGAATCAAAGCAAATCTGGTTGAACTCGACGGAGCGGTGGAAACTGCGGTTCGCCTAGGGGTAGCGGATGCGGTTGCCGACGTGGTGTCGACTGGAAATACTCTGCGTCAGGCAGGCCTCGAGATATTCGGTCCCGTTATTCTCAAATCGACAGCGCATCTCATAAGCGCGCCTGGAAAAGAGACATTGGCAAATTCACTTCTCCGAAGACTTCGCGGTGTTGTAGTTGCTAGAGAGTACGTGATTTTTGACTATGACTGCCCGACTGATTTGGTGGAACAAGCCTCGCGGGTGACCCCGGGTATTGAATCACCGACTGTTTCTCCACTTAGAGATCCGAATTGGGTTGCAGTACGCGCACTAGTCAAGAGTTCAGAAACCAACTCGACCATGGACGCACTGTACGAGCTCGGCGCACGAGCGATTCTGGTTAGCGCAATTCACGCAGCTCGAATCTAATGAGTCTCACAGTTCGGGTTATACCTTGCCTCGATGTCGCCGATGGTCGAGTCGTCAAGGGTGTGAACTTCGAGAATCTTCGTGATGCCGGAGACCCTGTTGAGCTTGCCAAGTTTTACTATGAGTCGGGCGCGGATGAGCTAACCTTTCTCGATGTGATGGCCTCTGTTGACAACCGTTCGACCATGTACAACTTGGTTACCAAAACGGCTGAGCAAGTATTCATTCCCTTAACCGTTGGTGGGGGAGTTAGGTCTGTCTCTGATGTGGGGAACCTGCTCGCCGCAGGAGCCGACAAGGTAAGTGTTTCATCGGCTGCTATTTCTAACCCGAATTTACTTTCTGAAATCTCGGAACGATACGGTAATCAGGTATTAGTTCTCTCGCTCGACCTGAAAATGCGTCCTGATTCTGCCGAGGCATGGTTGGTTACCACTCACGGCGGTCGAACGGTCACCGACATTGACGCTATCGAATGGATCGCGAAAGCTGAATCCTTAGGTGT
>JBJOJC010000090.1:0-6023 GCA_046046825.1 Actinomycetota bacterium
GGTTTCAGCTGGTAGCAAGCTAAAGGCTGCAGTCAAGTAATAACTTTTTACTTGTGGAAGGCGTCGGCTTCGGCCGGCGCCTTCTCGCTTAAGATGGAGAAGTGAACACCACCCAGCAAGCCCGCCTCTTTGTTTTTGGCCAATTCGCTCTTCTTGCGCTTCTCTTCTTCTGGCCAGACGACCACGTGGGTTTCGGTCTTCTAGATTTCCTTTTTGAGTTCGTGGGGGTGCTTTGTTTCTTCGGTGGCGGCACCCTAGTGTTCGTGGCAATCAGAAGGTTGTTTACTCGCTCGCTTCCGAAAATCACCGGCACCGACAAAGAGAAATTTCTTAAGTCACTTCGCGTGGTTTGGCCTAAACCTGCCGACGACGCCAAATTGGTAACCGACGGGGTGTTCAAGAGAATGCGCCACCCGATCTACACCGGGCTGCTACTTATCGCCTACGGCGTTGGCATTGCTTCAGGGCCGGTTCCCCACCTTTTCTTTGCCATTGCCCTGCACGTGGTTTTGCGTAACAAGTCGGCGCTTGAAGAGAAGTTCTTGGCCGAGAAGTTCCCTGAGTACCCCGAGTACGCCGCGAAGACAGGACGATTCTTTCCAAAGGTCGAAGATTGAGCAAACGCCTCGTCGGGGTTTATGCCACTTACGGTTTTGCAGCGCTAGCCATTTGGCTTGGGCTTAGTTTCACCAAAGGCAATGGCCCGCTGGCACTGGGCGACCCTGGTGAATTGGTTCGTTGGGCTCAGCCGATCATGCAGTCGGTTAAAAACTTGGCGATGGCAATGGCGGTTGGTTCACTGGTTTTCGCCGCCTGGGCTTTTTCCGAAAAATCCGAAGCGCTCACGCGCTCTCTTCAAAGGGCATCCTTCGCCAGCATCGCCTGGACCATTGCCGGGGCAAGTCACCTGCTTCTCACTTACCTTTGGGTGACTGGTTCCGACTTCTCACTCGGCAACGACTTTGGTGCGGGGCTCTGGCAGTTCGTATCGCAGATGGAACTAGGTCAGGCCCTTTCGCTCAACGTGTTGGCGGCAGCAACACTCAGCCTGCTAACTCTTACCGTTACTTCACTTCGCTCAACCCTTTTCTTAGCTGCTTTAGGGTTGACCGCGCTTATCCCACTCGCGGTAATCGGCCACGCTGCCGGTACTTCCGGCCATGACATGGCAGTCAATTCAATGGGAATCCACCTGGTAGCTGCGGTGGTCTGGGTTGGTGGGCTTATCGAACTGGGATTCCAGGTTTTTGCCGGAGGCAATTGGAGAATTCTGGCGAAGCGGTATTCAACTCTTGCTCTTTTTGCGTTCTCGCTAACCGCGGTTAGCGGTATTGCCGCCTCGGCACTTCGAATCGTCGATGTGAAGTATCTCTTCACCGAGTGGGGCGTGCTCGTGTTGGTGAAGATTACCTTTCTTGTTTTGCTTGGAATCTTTGGAGCCTTCTATCGCCTCCGATTGCTCGAGAAGGCGTCGAGTTCTTCTTTTCTTTGGATGGTCTTTGCCGAACTGGCTCTAATGGGCGCAGCTTTTGGTCTTGGCTCAAGCCTTGGCCACTCGGCTCCGCCGAGCACCAACATCAAGTTGGACAACGCGGGTGATCCAGCGGTAATCCTGACCGGTTCGGCGCTGCCACCAGAACTAACGCTAGAGCGCTGGTTTACCTCATACAAGCTCGACCTTGTTTGGTTGGTGATTGTTGTGGCAGCCACAGCGCTCTACCTTTACGGAGTGAAACGCCTAAAGCAACGCGGCGATGCGTGGCCAATCGGCCGAACCATCACCTGGCTTCTCGGCATGGGATTGTTGCTGTGGATTACCAACGGCCCTCTCAACGTTTACGAACAGTACCTGTTCTCGGTGCACATGCTCGCTCACATGATTCTCACCATGGGTGTTCCCGTGCTGTTGGTTCCAGGGGCTCCGGTGACGCTTCTGATGAGAGCGGCCGAAGCACGCAAAGACGATTCACGCGGTCTTCGTGAATGGGTGCTCTGGGCGGTGCACACGCCTTGGGCGAAGCTGGTTTCCAACCCGATATTCGCGGCCGTGAATTTCGCGGCGTCGCTGGTGATTTTCTATTTCACTCCGCTGTTTGCTTGGTCGACTCGCGATCATCTTGGCCACGAGTGGATGATCGTGCACTTTCTAATCACCGGCTACCTGTTTGTGCAGGCGGTGGTTGGCGTTGATCCAGGTCCGGTGAGAATTCCTCACCTGCTTCGCCTGATGCTACTAATCGCCACGCTCGCCTTCCACGCCTTCTTCGGCCTGTCGCTGATGAGTGGCGACGGCCTGCTCCTAGCCGACTGGTACGGCGCTATGGGCCGAACCTGGGGTGAATCTCCGATTGCCGACCAACAAACCGGTGGCGCTATCGCGTGGGGTATCGGGGAATTGCCAGCCGCTGTGCTTACGATTATCGTTTCCATCCAATGGTTCAGATCCGATGTTCGAGACGCCAAACGTTTAGACCGCGCGTCAGACCGCAGTGGTAATAAAGACGTAGACGATTACAACGCAATGTTAGAGAAGCTAGCAAAGCGCGACGGGGAACAACGATGACTCATGAGATAAAGCTTTCGAAAGAACAGTTGGCTATGTTCGACTTTCTTGAGAACGAGCACGACCACATCTTTGTAACCGGTCGCGCCGGCACAGGTAAGTCAACGCTGTTGAACCACTTCGTGAACAACACCAAGAAAAATGTTGCGGTGGTTGCCCCTACTGGCGTTGCCGCCTATAACGTTGGTGGTCAGACCATCCACTCGTTCTTCGGCATTCCGCCAAACGGCGTGCTCGGAATTCAGCCGCTCCACAAACACCTTTACGGTCGCACACGTGACGCACTTCGATCACTCGACATGGTGGTCATCGACGAAATTTCGATGGTCAGTGCCGATCTCATGGACGCCATGGACACCATGCTTCGAACCGCAAGAGGCAAGAATAAGGGACCTTTCGGTGGTGTTCAGGTGGTCATGTTTGGCGACCCGTATCAGCTACCGCCAATTGCCGTGAAGCCAGGAGTCGAAGGCTACGACTATCTCAAAGAGACCTACCGCTCCGACTGGTTCTTCGATGCCAAGGTTTGGGCCGAGTCGAAACTGCTCCGCTACGAACTGAACGAAAACTTCCGCCAGCACGACGACAAGTTCATCGAGATCCTTAACGCCATCCGCGACGGCAGCGTGAGCCAGGAGATGCTCGACACCCTGAACCAGGCCGGCAACCGCTACCCGAAGAATGAAGACGCCATTCGCCTGTCTGGCATCAACGCGAAGGTTAATAACTACAACGCCAGCCGGCTTGCCAACACCGCCGGCGACACCAAATTCTTCGAGGCAAACGTTCCGATTGGAACCTTGCAAGATTTCGGCAAGACTCCGCCAGCCGACGTAACGCTTGAACTAAAAATTGGTGCGCAGGTGATGTTCATCAAGAATGACGACCAGAACACCGCGAAAGACGGCGGTTACAACCGTCGCTGGGTAAACGGCACCATCGGTCACGTAACCAAAATCGTGTCTCACAACCACGTCAAGGTTGAAGTTGATGGTGAAGAATTCGACGTTCACCAGTCGACCTGGGAAAAGATTCGTTACCAACTAGACGAACAGTTCGACGAGAACACCCAGCGTTTCAAGGAAGTTTTGGTTCCAGAAACCGTTGCCGAGTTCCGCCAGCTTCCGCTGCGTTTGGCCTGGTCGGTTACCGTTCACAAGTCGCAGGGTATGACCTACGACGAAGTTGTAATTGAGCTCGGCGGCAACGCCTTCTCGGCGGGGCAAACCTATGTGGCACTTAGCCGCGTTCGTTCTCTCGAGGGTCTTTACCTAACCGCGCCAATCACCCTACGCGACGTAATGATCGACGACCACGTGCAGCGCTTCATGAGCGAAGCTCCAAGCCCAAACTACGACGGCTTATTCTAAGAATTTCTCTCGTGCCCGCTCAAGCGTGGTCACGCTAACTCGCTTCTTGGCGAAATTGTCGGCGGCCAACTCAACCAAGTGGTCGGTCTCTAACCGGAAGAATTTTGAAGCTCTGAAGTTTGGAGTTAGGAGAGCCACGGTTTTGGCTACCGCCTTTAGTAAATTGTGGCGTCCGCGAATATGGGCGAATTCGTGCCAGTAAATTGCCTCAAGTTCGTCTGCGTCCATCTCTTCCAGAGCGCTTTTAGACACCACGATGCCAAACTTCCCACCAATTTTTACCACAAAGGCCAATGGCACGGGGAAAGCAACCACGTAAAGCTTCACGTTTTCGAAAGTGCCAAACGCTTTCGCCGTTGACGCCAGTTCTTTCGTTGCCACGCTCGCCTGCTCGATTAGCGGTTCGGTCTTTAGGTTGATCAGAGCAATTGCTACACCGCTCAGCGCGACCAGTAACCAGAGCCCGATCTGGCTGCCCACTTCTCCGGCCAAAATTTTTGCGCTAGACGAGTACTGCAGCAGGTCGAGAAGTGCCCAGAAGGTGATGAAGATGGCTGCCAGTCCGGCTAGTACCGAACTGATGAAATAGGTGAACCACAGAGTCAGGGCAAACCTTGGCACGTTGTAGAACATTCCAACCAAGAGTTTCGGCATCAGAGCGGTAATTAGAATTACCCACTCGATCGCGAGAGGTATGTAGAGAATTGGGGCGGTCACCCGAAACTACTTGTCTAGCGTCTCGCGCAGCGCTGCTAACTGTTTTGGTGTCAGCGATTTGGTGAACTGGGCAAACGTCAGTGCAGGATTGTCGCTGCCGCTGAGCAACTTCAACATCAGATTTGCGCTGTGGCGCTCTCTGGTTTCCGCAGCAGAGAAGTTGAGCGAGCGACCAGTTCCGTTTTCACGAACGACCAGTTCTTTGTCGACTAGGCGTGAGAGAACCGTCAGGATTGTGGTCAGCGCCAGTTCTTCCCCGGCCTTATTTGCTTGCTCAAGAATCTGCTGGGAAGTCAGCGATCCTTTGGCATCCCATAGGGCGTCCATTACTAGGTTTTCTAGTTCGCCCTGCTGGCGTCCGCGTTTGCTCATGGGTTTATTCTACAAAGTGTCGACTAAAAATCAGCACCTGAAAATTAGGTAACCTAGAACCATGCTTATGTCAGACCGCGATATCCGCGCATCCATCGAAGCCGGCCAGATCGGCCTAGAGCCGCTCGAAATGAGCCTGCTTCAGCCATCGAGTTTCGATGTGCGCCTCGACCGTTTCTTCCGTCTGTTCGATAACCACAAATACGCTTTCATCGACCCAGCTGAAGACCAGAGCGATCTAACCCAGTTGATCGAAGTCGACCCGAACGAAGCCTTCATTCTTCACCCGGGTGAATTCGTGCTTGGCTCAACCTACGAGTTCGTAACTTTGCCAGACAACATCGCAGCCCGTCTCGAAGGCAAGTCTTCACTCGGACGCCTCGGGCTTTTGACCCACTCCACCGCGGGCTTTGTTGATCCGGGATTCAAGGGCCACGTAACCCTCGAGCTTGCCAACGTTTCGAACCTACCGATCAAGTTGTGGCCAGGCATGAAGGTCGGCCAGCTTTGCTTCTTCCAGCTTTCGAGCCCAAGCGAAACCCCTTACGGCAGCGAGAAGTACAACAACCGCTACCAGGGCCAGCGCGGACCAACGGCTTCACGATCATTCATGAACTTTTATCGCACCGACGTAGGAAACGAACCTCTAGAACAGTAGCTCGCTTGTTCTACAAAAAGTAGAGTAGTATTTCTACGAAATGTAAAACAACCGAAAGGTCCCAACATGCTAAAGAAACTAATCGCGATTTTCGCAGTGCTATTTGCAACCGTGAGCATCACCGGCTGCGCCCCAGAAGCCACCAACGAACTACCTAAGACCGGCATCATCATTGAAGATGCATGGGTTCGCGCTAGCGAATACTCAGCTGAGGCCGGCGGCATGACCGGAATCTTCGCCAAGATCACCAACAACGGCGACAAGACCATCACCCTAGTTGGCGGAAGCACCGATGCAGCCATGATGGTTCAGACCCACGAGGTAGTCGACGGCATGATGCAGG
>JBJOJC010000091.1:0-10783 GCA_046046825.1 Actinomycetota bacterium
ACCAACTCCATTCAGATCGCTGAGATACCAGACGCTTTAGACACCGACATAGTCACAGATTCTGGCGAAGTTTTAAAGACTGGCGCTATCGACATTCCTCTCATGGGGAATACCGGAAGCATTCCGATCATTACGGCCGTGCCTGAAACAATCGACGAAGTGGCTATAAATGCCGATATGGGTGATGAAACTACAGGTGGTATTCCTCCAATTCGTGCACGCTCAGTAATGAACTCAACTGCTAAAGTCGCGGTTCTGCCAATCAAGAACCGCCGCAGCGAGGGTCAGACCATCCTCCTTGCCACGACTTCGATTCTTCTGGTCACGCTGGGTGCTGCAGTCCTGGCTCTATACATGCTCGAAATCATCCGCTAACCGAAAAAGGAATATGACCGCCACCACTGAAGCAATCAAAATCGCCAACCTTGCAGCTCAGGCCGCAGCCGACAAACTAGGCGAAAACTTGGTGGCAATCGACGTCACTTCAGTAACTCCGCTGAATGACGTTTACCTTTGGGTAACCGGCAAGAACGAACGTCAGGTTTCGGCAATCGCCGACGAAATCGAAGCCAAACTGCACGAAGTTGGCGTTGAGGCTCGTCGTCGCGAGGGTAAAACCACCAGCCGTTGGATTCTGCTCGATTTCGGTGATCTAGCCGTTCACGTGATGCACGAAGAAGAGCGAATGTACTACACCCACGAGCGTCTTTTTGGCGGGTGCCCAACTGTGCAACTCGACGCAACCAAGTAGCGATTTATAGTAAAGTAGAGAAGTTGCCTCGGCAACTGCCACGGGCCTGTGGCGCAGCTGGTAGCGCACCTGCATGGCATGCAGGGGGTCAGGGGTTCAAATCCCCTCAGGTCCACCAAATTGAAAAAGCCACTCTTCGGAGTGGCTTTTTCTTTAGCAACAGTGTTTGTTGTCGATTTCTCGAACCTTATTCACACGTCGTGCGTACTTTTCTTCGGTGAACCCCATCCACTCTATGGTCATCCAAACCCGAACGATTTCAAGGGCAATTGCCTCGCCAATTATTTTTCCGCCGATGCAGAGCACGTTGGTGTCTGAGTGTGATCTCGCCAATTCAGCGCAGAAAGAGTCCTGGCAAACCGCTGCAAAGATTCCTTTCACTTTGTTGGCGATCATTGCGGAACCGTAGCCCACTCCATCAACGAAGATTCCGCGCTCACATTCACCGGTAGAAACCGCAAGTGCTGCTGGGTAGACATAGTCGGAGAGGTCGGCAGCTTCTGATGTGTGAGTGCCGAAGTCTTCAACTTCATGGCCCATGCTCTCAAGGAGTTTCGTAATGGTTCTTTTCAGTTCCAAGCCCGCGTGATCCGATGCCATGGCAATTTTCATTAGTGCTCGATCCTGATTCTTTTGATTTTGCTGGTAAAGCCAGATTCTAGGGTTAGGTTTTTCGGTTTGAGCTTGAGGTGATCGGCCAAGATCTTGATCAAAGCGTCATTGGCTTTGCCATCAACTGCTCGTTCTGGCACAAAGACCAAATAGTTGCCGTCAACTTCCTCAACCAAAGGCCCTTTTTTGGAACCTGGCTTCACAGTCACGGTGATTCGCATGTTTCAAACCTAGACTGATTGAATGACTTACCGTGGATACTCCAGAGAACAAATTGCCGGATTTATTGATCACACAGTATTGAAGCCTGCCGCTTCTGCCGAGGACATTCGGGTTGCAGTGAAGGTGGCTCTCGATGCCAATGTAGCTGCCGTTTGTTTCCGTCCATCCGACATGGTGTTGGCCAAAGAATTACTTGGCTCGTCGTCGGTTGGTTTGGCTACCGTGGTCGGTTTCCCGCACGGCACCAACGAATCGTTCGTTAAGGCTTTCGAAACGTCTTTGGCAGTTTCTCAGGGAGTTAACGAAATAGACATGGTTATTCACATCGGGCACCTGATCGAGGGGCGCGACGATTTGGTTTTAGCTGACATTAGGGCAGTGGTTGAGGCGGCCGATGGCGCCCTGGTTAAGGTGATTCTGGAAACTTCTGAACTTACCGATGATCAGATTGTGCGCGCCTGTGAATTGTCGCGCGATGCGGGCGCCGGGTATGTTAAGACTTCAACCGGTTTTGCCAGTGGTGGGGCCACCGCTCACACGGTTTCACTTATGGCCAAAACTGTGCCTGGGCTTGGTGTTAAGGCTTCCGGTGGTGTTCGCACCCTAGATCAGCTCATCGACATGGTTGAGGCTGGGGCGACTCGCGTTGGGGCTTCCGGCACCATTTCAATTCTTGAGGAATTTGATTCTAAAAAATAGTAAAGGTGTGCTTTACTTAAAAGCGTGAACGACAAGCAGCCAGTACTTTACATTTCGCACGGAGCACCTCCGCTTCTCGATGATGAACTTTGGATGAGCCAGTTGGCCAAGTGGTCGACGGGCGTAGGTAAGCCAAAAGGAATAGTCATTGTTTCAGCCCACTGGGAATCGGCGCCTATTTCCATTTCGGCAACCGCCGCCAACACTCCGTTGATTTACGACTTTGGTGGTTTCTCACCGAAGTTTTACAACATGAAGTACGAAACTCCAGACGCTACTTGGTTGGGTGACTTGGTGGCATCAATGATGCCCGATAATGAGCCGCTTCATCGCCACGCGACTCGTGGGCTTGACCATGGAGCATGGGTTCCACTCAAGGTTATGTATCCGGATGCCGACATTCCGGTGATTCAGCTTTCGATGCCCACTCATGACCCGGTGAAGTTGATGGAGATTGGTTCAAGACTTAAACCGCTTCGTGATCAAGGTGTTCTGATCATCGGTTCGGGTTTTCTAACCCACGGACTTCCATTCATCCGTGACTGGAGAATCGATGCCGAAGCTCCGGCGTGGTCGGCTGAATTTGATGCTTGGTCTTTGGAAGCGATGCAGAAGGGCGATGTTGATTCTCTGATCAATTACAAGACCGCTGCTCCGGGCATGCCATACGCTCACCCAACTGTCGAGCATTTCACTCCGCTGTTTATTACCCTTGGCGCTTCGACTAATCCTGAGGTTCCGGTTGACCAAAAGATTGCTGGCTATTTCATGGGTCTTTCTAAGCGCTCAATTCAGGCCGCTTAGCCCATTCGTTCCAGAGGCTCTTTAAGTCCCAAGCGTTCTCGGCCATCAGCGAAACCCCGTTCACTCCAGTTCGCCTGGTTTTACCGGAAATAACTAGCAACCTGGTGTTGAACAGGATGTGGCTAGCCCTGGCCTGCGCCTCGTCGAAGAATGTGGCATCGGCGCAGCCGTAGCCGTCGTCTAGGCTCACGAAAACCACACGCTTACCCGAACGCATCGGGGGAGTTTGGGTAGCCACTCTAACTCCGGCAATCAAGACCTCGGTTTTGTTGCGCAACCCAACCAGCTCGCTAGAGTTCACCACTCCCATGGCATCCAACATCGTTCGGTATTGCTCCAGCTGGTGTTCGGTGACGTCCATTTTCAAGATCGACAGCTCGGCCTCGAGTTTCTCTTCACGGCTCAGGTCTGCAACATGTGGAAGGTGCTCTTGAAGGTCGAATTCGAATGAAAACTGGTTTGGGTCTTCTTTTGGTCTGGCTTTGAGAAGGTTTAGCTCCTTTACCCGCTGCATGATGTCGCCTCTGGTGTGACCAGAGTGTCTGGCTAACTCATCGAGTGCTCCAACCAGGGCCAGGTTCTGAAGCGTTCTGCGGCTTGGCTTGGCGCGCATGTAGAAGTCGGCGATGTCTTGGAAAGGCTGTTCGTCCACGATGCGCTGAACCTCGGCTTCGGTGATTGCCTTTACATCGGTCAGGGCCATACGCACCCCGTAGAGCGGCTCTGCTGGGTCGGTAGTAATCTTCGGGGCTGGCTGAACCAAAAACTCGTTGGTCGACCGATTAACGTCGATTGTCAGTAGCTTTACGCCAAGTCTTCTGGCTTCGGCGAGCAGAAGCCTCCGTGGATACATCCCAGGATCATGGGTTAGCAGTCCAGCGATGAATTCCGTTGGGTAATGCGTTTTTAGCCAAGCGCTTTGATAGGTCGGCAGAGCGAAAGCTGCTCCGTGAGCTTTGCAGAAACCGAAACTGGAAAAGCTGGCCAAAATCTCCCAAACCTTGGCGATGGTTTCGTTGTCATAACCGCGGATGTTGGCTTGCGTTTTGAAGAATCGCTCAACGCTCTGAGCCACTCTCGGATTTTCTAAACTGCGACGAAATTCATCGGCTTTCGCCAGGCCGCATCCGGTCATCTTGTCGAAGATGCGAAGCACGTGTTCGTGGAAAATCACTACGCCAAAGGTTTCCTGCAAGATTGGTTTCAAATCCGGGTGAAGGTATTGAGCCTTAGCGAAACCATGACGCCCGTCGAGATAGGGGGCAATCATGTTGCCCTTCATCGGACCCGGACGAAACAGCGAGATCTGAATCGTCAAATCGTTGAATTCGGTTGGTTGATGCTTGCCGGTGAGTTCTCGCTGGCCGGGGCTTTCAATCTGGAAGATTCCGAGGGTGTTGGTGGTTCGAATTAGTTCGAAGGTTTTCTCGTCGTCTTTCGGAATGTCGTCGAGTTCCAGTTGGATGTTTTTGGTCTTCTCGATCTCACGAACCGCGTAGGCCATGGCGCTTTGCATCCGCACCCCGAGAACGTCGAGCTTCAGCATCCCCATCGGGTCCATGTCGTCTTTGTCGTACTGACTCATCGGCAAACCCATTCCGCTGGTTTCCACCGGGGTGAGGTTCAACAGATTGCCATCGCCAAGGATCACGCCGCAGGGATGCATCGAAATGTGACGGGGGAGCCGGTCGAGTCGTTCGGTGATGTCGACCAAAAGATTCATTTTTCGGTCGGATTCAAGGGCCTCGCTAAGTTTCGATAGTTCCGGTTTGGTTTCGGTGGCGGCACGGAAAGTTCTGGCGCTGAAACGCCACATGTTTTTGGCGATCTCGTCGATTTCTTCGTCGTCGAGTCCGAGCGCCAGGCCGGAGTCGCGCATGGCTCCGCGGCCGCGATAGGTTGACTGCATCGAGAGTAGGGTTACTCGCTGGGATCCGTAGCGTTTGAAGATCTCGCGATAAATATCGTGGCGCCTGGCCGATTCAACATCGATGTCGATGTCGGGAAGGCTGGAGCGTTCGGTTGATAGAAACCGCTCAAAGAGCAGGCTGTGTTCCATCGGATCAACGCCGCTGATTCCGAGCAGGTAGTTGGTGAGCGAGCCGGCACCGGAGCCTCTGGCGGCGATTCGAATTCGCATGTCACGAATCATTTGAGCCACATCGGCCACGGTTAGAAAGTAGGTGGCAAAGCCGAGCTGGTTGATGGTGATCAGCTCTTTGCTCAGGCGGTGCTTCACGTCGAGTAGTTGTTTTTCCTTGGCTCTGGGGTATCGCCAATCAATGGCTGCGTGAGCCTTCTGCCACAGCACTTCGAACGGATTTCCATCAATGCCAAGCAATGCCTTTTCGGGCGTTTTTGGTTTACCCCAACCGCAATCCTTTTCCGGATTCAGTTCGCACTTCTGAGCAAGTAGTTCGGTGGTGTCGAGCAGTTTCTTGGCTCGCACTCGGTCTTCGGTTATTTCTAGAGCTATGTCTTGCATGAGCTTTGCCGGCTTCAACCAACCTTGAGCGTTTGGCTGTAGCTCAAAGTTTCCAAGTGGCTGCAAAAATCTAGCCGCGTCGAGAACATCGGCGGTTAGTGCGTCATCCGGTTCCAGATAGCGAACGGCGTTGGTGAGGATGGCAGGAACGCCAAGATTATCGGCGAGAGCCAGCATTCGCCTGGCTTGGGTTAGCGAGTAGGGGGAGCCCGGCTCGGTTAGATGGGTGGCCACTTCCACAGCCAGCGCACCTTTACTCGGAAGCGCTTTGAGCCACTGAATCAAAATTCCGGCCGCTTCGTTGCGATTCTCGGTGAGTGTGGCTCGTCCGAAGTTGCTATCTGGTCCGAGTAGTACCGTGGCCACGGTTAGCCCATCGCGGTCGATGTGTTTCGCCAGCGAACTCAGCCGAATGCCAGCCTCTTTGCGCTTGGTGGTGTTGGCCTCGGAAACCAGACGGCAAAGCGCCGCCCAGCCGATGCCACCATCGTTTCCGTGGGCGATAATCACGCAGCGAGCCAGATTCTCATCGGTTTCGCTGAGAAGGTTCAGACTCACACCAACAATCGGTTTCAGGCCGAGCTTTAGGCAAGCCCCGATGTGTTTGATGGCACCGTATAGGCCGTTGCGGTCGGTGATTGCCAAGGCTCGCTCGCCCCTAACCGCACTAGCCTCGGCCAGCAGTTCGGGTCTAGTGACTCCGAAATGACCAGAGAAGGCAGAGGCCACGTTTAGGTGCGTGAAGGTCATGGGTAGACCAGAACGAGTCGCCAATCGTCTTTGCCGACGGCGTGCAGTAGTTCGTATTGCTGGCAGCTCTTCGACCTCAAGTCGGACGCCATTAGTCGCCACATTTCAACTTCAATGACGTCGCGACCGATGCCTCGCTGAACCCGAACTGCTTCGGCCCACCACTCGCGCCTAATAAACCAGCGCATCGGCTTGTTTGCTACCAAAAAGTTGGCATTGCGCCATTTGAAACCAATTGGCTCTCCGGTTCCGTTTACGGCAACGGCAACCTGTTCATCAACGTGGATCACGTGTGAAACCTCCCTCAAGACAATTCGAACAAATGTTCGAATATCAAGAGTGTATGAAGGGGCAGTGACATTGCAAATCGACTACGGCGTGTCGCCTAAATGGCTTTAATTAGGTCCTCGTTATTGATTTTGACCTTGCCAACGTCCTGGCTTACCGCCTGGAACAAAACCTCGTGCATGACTTCATCGGAACCGGCCGCAGCTGCCTTCAAGAGGTCGAGGTCACCTTCGATGTGAGGGTCGATCCAGGCTTCAAAGGTCTCAGGAGTCAGTAGCACCGGGTTTCGGTCGTGAATGTGCTCCAGCTCCGGAGCGGTGTGCTTGGTAAGCGTAGTAGCCGATAGTAGCCATTCGCCACTGGCAGGATTCTTCCACCACTCGTAAAGCCCGGCAAGTGCGAACATGCCCTCATCGCCAGCGTGAATGTAAAACGGCTGCTTGGTGCCATCTGGCTTCACCTGCCACTCGTAGTAGCCGCTGGCAGGGATTACGCACCTACGACGAACCACCGAATCCTTGAACGAAGGCTTCTCCAAAATTGTTTCGATGCGTCCGTTGATCAGGGGAGCACCACCAACTTCTTTAGCCCAACGCGGAACCAAACCCCACCTTGCCGCGTGGATCTCACGGTTTAGTTCGCCGATTGGAGAACCATCAGGAGCCTTTTCAAAGGAGCGATCAACCACGATGGCGATCGGCTGAGTGGGTGCGATGTTGTAGCTAATTCCTGGAATCTCTCCAACAATTTCGTCGGCTTCAAAAATGGTGAGAATCTCGCCAACGGTTCTGGCAACCACAAATCTTCCGCACATTGCTATATCTCCGAAGTCATAAGTTTTAGACGTCGCTGAAAAGACTCAAGATGTTTCTGAGGCCCAACTGGTCCGCCGAGATTTACCCAGTCGACCACCGGGCGAATTCCGCTAAGCGAACTCAATAGCCAGATCTCCAAACCAATTAGGTCTTTGGGTTCTACCTGAGTAACCGCGGTTTGGTAGCCGGCTTGATTGGCCAATTCAAATACTTCTTGCCGAGTCACGCTCGGTAGCCATTTGGTTGTGTCGTCGGGCGCTAACAGCACGTCGTTCTGCCACCAAACCAACGACGACAGCGCGCCTTCAACCACGAAACCTTCAGGGCTCAGAAGAATCGCCTCGTCGGCGCCATATAGATTCGACTTTCGTCTCAGGCTCGATCCGTAGGCGAGGTCCGGACCCTTGGTAGTCGGGTCGACCCGACTATCTGCTTCGTCTGCAGTCCAAAGGGTCACGGTTGGTTTGAATTCGGCTGGTTCGCGAAGCCTTAATACCAGGTTGTCGCCAGAAAGCTCGATCCTTGGGAAGACCTGACCTGACTTTGGAATCAGCTTGATTGCTTCGGTCCAGAAAGCGTCGAGGTCTAATGTTGAAAGCTTTTCAACGGATGTGTTGAACCGGATTTGATGCTTATCGAGCGAGCGAACTCGGCCATCGCTCACGAGAAAGGAGTCGGCAACTTGAACCGGGTGGTCGTAAATGTCGACCAAATGCAGGTGTTCGCCGTCAAAGACGAAAGTTGTCTCTGTCACCCGCGCTCCTAAAAATGAAAGTCCTTCCGTCTAATCTAGTGATAGTCAGGAACCAGAAAGTGCCATGCGTTTACATGTCGAATCTTTGCGAGGTTGGGTAAGCCCAACCAATGCGTTCATCGCGCTTTTTGCACAGTCGAAGAACGCTTTTTGGATTGACCGTGAGTTTGCAACCGAACAGCGATTCAGTGTTATCGGAACCGGCGAAGCGATTTCGTACCAAAACTTCGACTCACTACGTGAAGCGCTCGAAGACCACGATGACGTTGACCTGCCGTTCGATTTCCGCCCAGGTGTAGTTGGATGGCTAGATTTTGAACTTGATAAACCCAAATTCATGCGAGTGGAAAGTGCCATGGTTTTTGACCATGAGAATCGCCACCTGTATTTGATTGCCCGATCCGAAAATGAAACAAAGTTCCGTCATTGGCTAGATGCTGCCTTGCTTCGCATCGGGCTTATCGGGGGAGAGAGTCTCAAGTATCTTCACCAGGTTTCCAAGCCGGAGATCACTTCGGTTACCCCGCGTCATAGCGATTCCAAATATCTTGAGCTGATCGCTAGAGCGCAGGCGCACATTGCTGCTGGAGATGTTTACCAACTTTGCCTAACCAATCAGTACACGATTGAGGGCAAGGCCGATCCGCTGGCGACTTTTATTGAGCTTCGCGAAGCCAATCCGGCTCCCTATGCCGGTTACTTCAAGTTCGGCGAATCAGTGTTGGTCTCATCTTCGCCGGAGCAATTCATTTGGGTGGGTGCATCGGGTGATGTTTCGTCGAAGCCAATCAAGGGCACCCGTCCTCGCGGAGTCGATGAAGAAACCGACCGACTGATTATTAGCGAGTTGAAAGCCAACGTTAAAGAACGTGCCGAGAATTTGATGATTGTCGATTTGATGCGAAATGATCTGACTCGAGTTTGCCAAGCCGACTCGGTGTCGGTGCCGAAGCTGTTCGACGTTGAAACATATGCCACTGTGCACCAACTGGTTAGCACCGTGACCGGAAAGTTGTCGCCGGGCTCCGATTCTGTTTCGGCTCTTGAAGCCGCCTTTCCCGGAGGTTCCATGACCGGAGCTCCCAAACTTAGAGCAATCGAAATAATTGAAGAACTCGAGCAGGGCTACCGAGGTGTTTACTCGGGCGTGGTCGGTTACCTAGGCGATAACGGTTCGGCTAACTTTGGAATGGTCATCCGTTCACTAGTTTTTGAGAACGGAATGATTTCTCTAGGCGTTGGTGGCGGCATCACCATCGACAGTGAACCGGCTTCCGAATTGGCGGAAACCAAGCTAAAAGCTCTCGCATTACTGAAAGCCCTGAAAGCAAGCCACCTGCTCGGGTAATTGGTAACCTTGTGAAGAGCATTCTTCCCCCAATAAGTGAGTGAATTAGTTGTCAAACGAACACGAGTACGACGTACAAGCCATCCAAGATCGTTGGCTTCCAATCTGGGACGAGTTGAAGCCATTCGACTCCAGTAAGCCAGGCGACACACGTCCGAAGAAGTATGTTCTCGACATGTTCCCTTACCCTTCTGGCGACCTTCACATGGGTCACGCTGAGGCCTATGCACTTGGCGACGTCATTGCTCGTTACTGGGCTCAAAAGGGTTTCAATGTGCTTCACCCAATCGGCTGGGACTCATTCGGACTACCAGCCGAGAATGCTGCCATCAAGCGCGGTCTAGACCCAAAGGGTTGGACCTACGACAACATCGCTCAGCAGCGAGCCTCTATGCGTCGTTACGCGTGCTCATTCGACTGGGATCGAGTTTTGGTAACCTCCGACCCGATTTACTACCGCTGGAACCAGTGGCTCTTCTTAGAGTTCTACAAGCGCGGGCTTGCTTACCGTAAAAACAGCGCAGTGAACTGGTGCCCAAGCTGCCAAACCGTGCTTGCCAATGAGCAGGTAGTTCAGGGTCTCTGTGAGCGCTGTGACTCGGCAGTTACCAAGAAGGCTCTGACCCAGTGGTACTTCAAGGTCACCGATTACGCCGACCGTTTGTTAGACGATCTAGACACCCTAGAAGGTAATTGGCCTTCCAAGGTTCTCAACATGCAGCGCAACTGGATCGGGCGTTCTTACGGCGCTGAGGTTGCCTTTGACGTTGAAGGTCAAGACGAACCAATCACCGTTTACACAACCCGCCCAGACACTCTTTTCGGCGCAACCTTCATGGTGGTCGCAGTCGACTCCGCTTTGGCATCGACGCTGGTTGCTGATTCCGATTCGTCAATCAAGGCCGAGTTCGATGCTTATTTGGAGCAGACCAAGAAGTCGAACGACATCGAGCGTTTGGCGACCGACCGCGAAAAAACCGGTGTTTTCACCGGCCGCTATGCAACTAACCCGGTCAATGGGGAGAAGCTACCAATCTGGGCTTCCGACTACGTTTTGGCCGACTACGGAACCGGCGCCATCATGGCTGTTCCGGCCCATGACGACCGCGATGCCGAGTTTGCTGCGAAGTTCAACCTTCCGGTTGTGGCTGTAGTTGCCGATGCAGAAGACGAAAACGGCGACGGTCCTCGAATCAACTCGGGAGAATTCAACGGCCTTGAACGTGAAGCTGCCGGCGACGCAATTGTGGCAAAG
>JBJOJC010000092.1:0-3188 GCA_046046825.1 Actinomycetota bacterium
AAAACCAGGTCAGCATTTTTATCGAGGACGAATTCAGGCGCTCCAAGAGTCCAGGTTCCAGAAGATTTGAACGTGAACGAAGACAATTTTTGAGCCGAGGTGAATTGCACCGACGAAATCGCTTCGAGACTTTCGTGACCGGTGAATTTTCCGGTTAGGCAACGCGCGGTCGCGTTGGCGTCGGGGTCGTTTCCAAAAAAGGCCAAAACGGCTTCGTGCCCAAGGTCTTTAGAGCCAACGAGTTCGATGGCCTCAAACTCAATGTCGCCCTCGGTCAGCGTTCCCGTTTTGTCGAAGCAAACCACGTCGACGCGGGCCAACCCCTCAACGGCCGGAAGTTCCTGAAGTAAAACCTTTTTATTTGCTAGCTTCATCGCGGCCACGGCAAAGGTTATCGAGGTGATTAGCACCAAACCTTGCGGAACAAATGCGATCACGCTGGCAATTGCGGCAACGGTAGCCTCAAGCCATGAGCCGTTGGCGATGGCCACCGCCCAACCCCCGTGAGCCTGCATCTGACCGTTGGCCGCGATAGCCACGAATGGCAGAAGCGCGTAGCTGATCCATTTGATTACCTTGTTAATGGCGTTACGGAGTTCGCTCGAAACCAGCGAGAACTTTTTGGCCTCAACCGTGATTTTTGAAGCGTAGGTGTTTGAACCAACCTGGGTGACCTTGGCTAATCCGCGACCGGCCGAAACTCCGGAACCAGCCAAGACAGTGTGACCAATCGCTTTTTCCACCGCTTCCGATTCACCGGTCAGAATCGATTCGTCGAGTTCGAGTCCGTCTGAGTAAATGACCTCGGCATCGGCGAGAAGTTGATCGCCAGCACGTAGTTCGAGCAGATCGCCTTGAACAATCTCCTCCAGCTTCAAATCAACTAACTCGCCATTGCGGCGGGCCCTGGAATGAGGAGCGTTTAGCAAACTGATTCGGTCGAGGGTGCGCTTTGAGCGATACTCCTGAATTACCCCAATCAGGATGTTGGAGATAACCGCCAAACCAAACAAGGCATCTTTCCACTGGCCCAAAAGCAGTAGTGCCAAAAACGATCCACCAACGATGGCGTTGAAGAGAGTAAAGAAGTTGGCGCGAAGAATGCTCGAAAACTTCCGCGAAGAAGAGGTGTCTTGCTTATTGGTTAGACCAGCTGCAACCGCTTTAGCCACCTCCGCCGAGGTTAGACCAGGGTTCGAAATGTCAGCCATATCTCTAGGCTACCCGCACAAAAACGACTAAAAATATTTATCCAGACCGACTCTCCCCAGAAACAACCTCGCAACAAACTTCTCTTAGGTTTGTTTCATGGGAGAACTATTCGATAAGTATCCATTCAGTGGGGCAAAGGGTTCGGCAATCGACGAAATGTTTGCCAGTGCCAAAAAGGTGCGACCGAGCTATGGTCAAATCTTCGATGCTCTCAACGGGTTGAAGGTTGGGGAGCTTAGGCAGAGAACGGCTGCGCTAGCCGACTCTTACCTGGCTCAGGGAGTAACTTTCGACTTTGCTGGAGAAGAACGTCCGTTCCCGCTAGATGCCGTTCCGCGAGTTATTGATTTTGCCGAGTGGGAAGTTTTAGAAGCTGGAATCAAGCAGCGCGTAAAGGTGCTCGAAGCCTTTTTGGCCGACGTCTACGGCCGTCAGCAGGCGGTAGCCGACGGCGTTGTTCCGGCTTCGTTAATTACCTCTTCGTCTCACTATCACCGAGTGGCTGCGGGAATCGATCCGGCGAACGGCGTTCGCATCCATGTTTCCGGAATCGACCTGATTCGTGCCGAAGATAATTCATGGCGAGTTCTGGAAGACAACGTGCGCGTTCCATCTGGAGTTTCCTATGTGATTTCAAATCGCAGAGTAATGGCCCAAACCCTGCCAGAACTATTTCAGAAAATGCGTGTGCAACCGGTCGCAGATTATCCCAATCGCCTGTTGCATGCTTTGCGCGCCGCGGCGCCAGAGGGGGTTGAAGATCCGGTGGTGGTGGTACTCACCCCTGGTGTCTACAACAGCGCTTACTTCGAGCACACCCTGCTAGCCCGTCTGATGGGAATCGAGTTAGTAGAAGGTCGAGACCTATTCTGTGCTGGAGGCAAGGTTTACATGCGAACCACTTCGGGGCCGAGGCGAGTCGACGTGATCTATCGCCGAGTCGATGATGAGTTCCTAGACCCGCTGTCGTTCCGTTCCGATTCGGTGCTCGGCCCTCCTGGGCTAATCACGGCTGCCAGATTGGGAAACGTGACCCTAGCCAACGCGGTTGGCAACGGTGTTGCCGACGACAAGCTTGTGTACACCTACATGCCCGAGCTAACTCGTTACTACCTGGGTCAAGAGCCAATCATCAAAAACGTGAAAACCTGGCGATTGGAAGAAAAAGACAGCCTGCAGGAAGTTCTTGATCGGCTAGATGAATTGGTGGTAAAACCGGTCGACGGTTCGGGTGGTAAAGGTCTCGTGGTTGGCCCAGCGGCGTCGAAGAAAGAACTCGACGACCTTCGATCAAAGCTTTTGAAAGACCCGCGCGGTTGTATAGCGCAGCCCGTTGTTCAACTTTCAACAATTCCTACTCTTATCGATAACGAACTGCGACCTCGCCATGCCGACCTGAGGCCCTTTGCCGTGAACGACGGAAACGATGTTTGGGTTTTGCCGGGCGGCCTCACTCGCGTGGCGCTGCCCGAGGGCGAACTCGTGGTGAACTCGTCGCAGGGAGGTGGCTCCAAAGACACCTGGGTGGTTGGATCAACCAGAAGCGTGGTTCATCAGGCCATGCCAACTAACTCGAAGGCATCCGATTTGGTTGCCAAGCAGACCTCTTCTGACAGCGGGTTCAGCCGACAGAAGAACGACCGCTCCGGTTTGGCTTTTACCGCACAACAAGAACAGCAACAACAGAGCACCGAAGGGAAATCATCATGCTGAGCCGTATCGCTGAATCGCTTTTTTGGATTGGTCGCTACGTTGAGCGCGCCGATGGAACTTCGCGTCTATTAGACGTTCACCTTCAACTGCTTTTGGAAGACCCGAGCATCAACGAAGACGAAGCCTGCCGAGCACTACTCGAAGTAATCGGCAGCGACGCCAATTTCCCGAACGCCATCGGACGCAACGATGTGCTCGACCTGCTTTCCACCGATCGCAACGAGCCAACTTCGATTTCGGCGTCACTTGGTGCTGCCCGCGAA
>JBJOJC010000093.1:0-6547 GCA_046046825.1 Actinomycetota bacterium
CCCTTAGCTGGTGGAATCAGTTCGTTGATGTTTGAGGGGGTTGCCACCACCTCGTGTTTCAGGCTGGCAACCAGCCGCTTGGCCAGGGTGAACGGGACCGGGGTCACCAACCCAACCCAACCGCTGGAAAGACCTGGGGAAAGCACGGGCACAGGAATGATTATTCGTTTCCGAAGGCCGGCCGCTGAGGCATACTCCTGCATCATCTCGGCAAAAGTGAAAACATCAGGCCCCGCGATGTCGAAGTGGCCTTCAATTTCCTTTGGAAGGCTTGCCCCGCCAATTAAGTAACGCAATAGGTCTCGAACGGCAATTGGCTGAATACGATTCTTCACCCATTTCGGGGTGGTCATGATTGGAAGGCGCTCGGTTAGATAGCGGATCATCTCGAACGATGCCGAACCCGAACCAATAACCACACCGGCACGAAATTCTATGGTTGGCACTCCAGCTGCTCTCAAGATCTCACCGGTTCGCATTCGCGCGCTCATATGAGGGGAGAGGTCGTCTGGGTCGTTGATGATTCCGCCCAGGTAAACCATTCGCTGAATTTTGGCCTTCTTGGCTGCTTCCGCGAATCCCTTGGCTAGGGAAACTTCCGAATCTTCAAAAGACTCTTTCACCATCAACGAGTGAATCAAATAGTAGGCAACATCAACACCGGCTAGAGCCTTATCCAAAACTTTCGAGTCATCGGCGTCGCCATCGACCACCTCGACTTGCGAAACCCAAGGATGCAGGCTGATTCGTGAAGCATTCCTCACCAGCACTCGAACGCGGTAACCGTGTTCGAGCAGGGCTGTGACCAACCTTCCGCCAATGTAGCCGGTGGCACCGGTTACCAGGCAGAGAGCGGGCTTGCCGTCGTTGGATTTTAGAACCGGAAGCCCCTGGCCAAGCTGATCGATAACCGTCATGTTCCAATTAACACTCTTTCGAAGTGGATTAGTTCCCAAAAGCGTTAAATAGACACATGAACGTAAGAGTCGGTTTGGTTGGTACCTCGGGTTGGGCCGAGTTCATGTACCTGCAGAATTTGCAAGGGTTTCACCACGGCGAGATTGTGGCTCTGACTGCTCGAAACGAAACTCGTTTGGAAGAACTAGGGAAGCAGTACGGCATCAAACACCTGTACACCGACTGGCAGGCGATGATTGCTTCCGGTGAGATTGACGCCATCATTGTGGCTAGCCCAGATGAACACCACCGGGAAATTTCTCTGGCAGCTCTGGCTGCAGGAATCCATGTGATGTGTGAAAAACCTTTGGCCATGAACGCTCAGGATGCAGGCGAGATGTTGGATGCCGCACAAACTTCTGGACTGATTCACAACGTGATGTTTACTTGGCGTAACTTACCTATGCATCGCAAGGTAAAAGAGCTTCTCGATGATGGCGTGGCTGGTGAGGTTTACCATTTCGACCTGCGCTTCATCATGGGCTGGGCGAGTGCGCCGGACTACACCTGGCGTCTAGATGGCGCTATAGGCACCGGTTCGCTTGGCGACTTGGGTACCCACGAAGTCGACCTCACTCGATGGTTACTAGGCGAGGTGTCGTCGGTGTATTCAGAAACCGAACACTCGGTGAAGCGTTTTCACGAATCCGGTGAAGCGGTGGTTCCAACCAACGACAGCAGTGTGATGTTACTCACCCTTAAGAATGGAACTAAAGGCGTGATCACCACCTCTATGGTTTTTGAGCAAGGCGACCGCGAGATGGAACAGCGGGTACTGATTTACGGTTCGGAGGGCAGCATCGAGGCAACCATGTTTATGACCGGCCCGAATCAGGGGATGAAGGTGTGGGTTGCCCATAAAGGTGGCTTCACCGAAGAGTTCGATTTAGGCAACGAGATGTGGTCTCACCTAGGCACCGAAACAGTCGGTGTTCGAGAGTTCGTGGAGAACGTGGCGCTCGAAAGGCAAGCCGGACCAGACTTCCGCGATGGCTATTTGGCGCAGGTTGTGGCTGATGCGGCACTGGAATCAAGCAGAGCTTACAAACGCATAACATTGTGAGTATGAGCACTCGCGACCTATCTGCCGACTGGTTCAAATCGGCTGTTGTCTACCAGATCTATCCACGTTCTTTCGCCGACTCAAACGGCGATGGCTACGGCGACGTCCCAGGAATTATTTCCAAACTGGACTACCTAAAAACGCTTGGTGTCGATGTGATTTGGCTATCGCCGATCTATAAATCACCACAGGATGACAACGGCTACGACATCTCGGACTACCAAGACATCGACCCAATGTTCGGAACTCTGGCCGAGACCGAAAAGCTATTCTCCGAGGTGCACGCTCGTGGCATGAAGATTGTGATGGACCTAGTGGTCAACCACTCGAGCGATGAGCACGAATGGTTCAAAGAGTCGGCTTCGTCGAAAGACAACCCGAAGGCTGACTGGTACATCTGGAGCGACACCAAAGACGACCTTTACGCATACTTCGGTGGCGGCGCCTGGGAATGGGCACCCGCGCGTCAGCAATATTTCTTCCACCAGTTCTCGAAGAAGCAGCCAGACCTCAACTGGGAAAACTTGGATGTTCGCACAGCCGTTTACAAGATGATGAACTGGTGGATCGAGCGTGGCGTGGACGGCTTCCGCATGGATGTCATCAACCTAATCTCCAAGGACTGGTCGAAAAAGGACCAAGGCACTTGGGCTATGTGCCAAAACGGTCCTCGCGTACACGAGTGGCTGCAGGAAATGAACCGTGAGGTACTTCGCGGCAAGAACCTGATCACCGTTGGTGAAATGCCTGGCGCTTCGGTGGAATGGGCGCGTGATTACACAAACCCAGAACGCAACGAGCTAAACATGGTGTTCACCTTCGAGCACATGGACCTCGACGGCGTAGTTGGCAATTCTAAGTTCGACTACTCGAAGATGCACCTGCCGGATCTGAAGGCAAACCTAAACAAGTGGCAGAAGGGGCTTGAAGACATCGGCTGGAATAGCCTCTATTGGAACAACCACGACCAGCCTCGAATCGTTAGCCGATGGGGCAATGATGGCATGTATAGAGTTCAGAGCGCCAAGGCTTTGGGAACAATCCTGCACCTAATGCGCGGAACTCCATACGTGTACCAGGGCGAAGAGCTTGGTATGACCAACTGCTACTTCACCGACCTCGACCAGTATCAAGACATAGAGTCGGTGAACTGGGCTGCCGATGCCATTGCCGAAGGCAGCCGTTCCATGGAGCGCAACCTGGACTCGCTTCAGGTGAAGAGCCGCGACAACGCTCGCACCCCAATGCTTTGGAACGACGGTGAGAACGCTGGCTTCACCAGCGGTAAGCCTTGGCTGAAGATCAACGACAACTTCACCGAGATCAACGCCGAGGCCGCGCTCGCGGACAAGGGGTCGGTGTTCTGGCATTACCGCGACCTAATCGCGCTACGCCACAGCCACGATATCGTGGTCAACGGAACCTTTGACCTGTTATGGCCTGAGCACGAGCAGATTTTCGCCTACCAGCGGACGCTCGATGGAAAGACGCTCACCGTGGTTGCCAACTTCGGAGATCACGCTGTGGCGTTGCCTTCTGAAATCTCGGCCGGCGAGGTCGTCATAGGTGAAGCCACGCTTTCGGGCGATTTGGCGCCATGGCAGTCCTTCGCAATTTTGTCGTAGTGCTGGACAACCTAAACTGACTTTAGGGGAATAGCCAAAACCGCTCGGTGGTTTATCCATAGGTACGTCCTCTCTGAAGTTTTTAGGAATCAATTGGCAAAACTGTTACAACGTCTCGGTCTGTTTTCGGCGAAACGTGCATGGCTCGTAGTTATTAGTTGGTTCCTGATCATGGCCTCAGTAGGAACCTGGGCTGTGCTCGGAATGGGCAAGCTAACAACCAGCATGGCCATCGACGGCGTGCCTGCGCAGACTGTGATCGATGAACTTCAAAAGTCATTCCCTGAGGCGGCGAGAGGCAGCGGCTCGGTGGTTTTCCACAAGACCGACGGCACCCCCTTTACCTATGAAGATAAAACTGCTATCGCAGAAATTCTTGACCATGTGAAAACCATGGAAGCCGTTGCCGACACCATTGATCCGTTCAAACTGGATGTCACCAAGGCAGAAGCTGAAGTGAAAATAGCCGACGGCAAAGTTCAGATCGCTGAAGCCAAGGCAACCATTGCTCTGAACGAGCAGAAACTTAAAGATGGTAAAGCGAAACTCGTATCCGCTAAGGCGCAACTTGATGCCGCTGCCAACCAACTCAAGAGTGCAAAGGCACAACTTGACGCCGAAAAGGCGCAATACAACCTGGCCAAGGAAAACCTCACTGCGGCTCAGCAGGGCGTTCAGTACTATTTAGCCTTGGAAGGTTCAACCGGGGCTCAGTATCTTGGCGCTCTGGCACAACTCAACCAAATCAATGCCGGCATAGCCCAGTATGAAGGCGGGCTGGCTCAGTACAACACCGGAAAAGCGCAGTATGACGCCGGCCTTTCAAAGTATTACTCTGGGGTGGCTTCTCTAGCAGACGGCAAAAAGAAGTTGGATGAAGGTAAGAAGACTCTTGCCGAAAAGGAACAAGAACTTCTAATTGGAGATCGCCTATTCAAGGCTTCAAGCGGTTTTGGTTTGCTCTCGAAAGATCAAGCAACGGCCATGGCTCAGATTCAATTTGACAAGCCAGGCACACAACTTGAGACCTACCAAAAGACCGATGTTGTTGAATACATCCAATCAAAGCCAATTAGCGGCATACAGGTGGAGTTCACCAAGGAATTAACCGAAATGATTGGCGGCCTACTTGGCGTAGGAGAAGTTATTGGTCTTGTCATCGCCGCCGTTGTCTTGTTCCTAATGCTCGGAACCTTAATTGGCGCAGGGTTACCGCTGATTTCGGCTGTTATCGGTGTCGGAATTTCAGCAGCGATCACCTTGGGGCTTTCCGGGGTAATCGAGATGTCTTCTACCACACCGGTGCTTGGTGTCATGTTGGGTCTAGCCGTTGGCATCGACTACGCGCTGTTCCTTTTCAACCGTCATCGCAAGCAGTTGAAAAACGGTATGGAACTTCGAGCATCGATCGCTTTGGCAAACGGTACTTCTGGTAACGCAGTGGTCTTCGCTGGCCTGACCGTAATCATCGCGCTGCTCGCACTAAACATCACCGGCGTTGGATTTTTAGGGTTAATGGGAACCATGGCGTCGGTGGCAATTGCCATTTCGATCCTGCTTGCCATTACCTTGACCCCAGCGCTAATGTCACTTATCGGCATGAAGGCGCTGTCTAAGAAGGAACGCGCTCGCGTTGGAACCGAAACCAAAGCGGAAGCTAAGGCTAAAGAAGCTGGCATGAACAAGCGTGCGCTGGTTGTTCGCCACCCTTGGGTTACCATGATTGCCGGAATCATCGCCCTTTCGATTGTTGCAATCCCTTTCTTTAGCATGCGTCTGGGGTTGCCTGATGGCAGTGCCGAGCCAACCAGCTCAACCCAGTACAAGTCGTACCAGTTGATCTCGAAGGCTTTCGGTCCTGGTGCGAATGGCCAGGTTCTCACTATCGTTACCCTTCCAAACAAGCTGGCCGATGATAACGCCGAGAGCACTTTCAAGTCTGAAGTTGCCGAACGTCTCGACACCTTGAAGAATGTTGACATAGCCATTCCTGGCTCGGTCTCAGAAGATGGCACAAAGTATCTTTTTGTTCTCGTACCTAAAACCGGTCCTTCGGAAATTGAAACCACCCAGCTGGTTTACGACATTCGTGGATTATCTTCGGAAATCGAGGCGAAGTACAACGCACACATCGGTGTAACCGGCTTGGCTGCAATGAACATCGACATTTCTCAGCGAATGTCTTCGGTTTTGCCGCTCTACTTAGCTGTGGTAATTCTGCTTTCTATTCTGTTGATGATTTTGGTTTTCCGCTCAATTGCAGTGCCAATTATTGCCAGTGCCGGATTCCTGCTTTCAGTTTCGGCAGCTCTGGGTTCGGTAGTGGCCATTTTCCAGTGGGGCTGGCTGGGTTTCCTAACCGATGTGCACGATCCTGGGCCAATCATGAACTTCCTGCCAAGCATTTCGATCGGCATCTTGTTTGGTCTGGCGATGGACTATCAGCTGTTCCTGGCAACTGGAATGCGTGAAGCCTACGTTCATGGCGAAAGCCCGAAAGACGCCGTGAACCATGGTTTGAAGCTAAGCCGTTCGGTGGTTTTGGCGGCGGCCTCCATCATGGTTTCGGTTTTTGGCTCGTTTATGTTCTCCGAGTCCACAATGATTCGTCCAATCGGTTTCGCACTTGGTGCGGGCGTGCTGTTCGACGCATTCATTGTGCGCCTGCTACTCATGCCGGCAGCGCTCACAGTATTGGGTAAGGCTGCCTGGTGGATTCCAAAATGGCTTGATCGAATCCTGCCAGACGTAGATGTTGAAGGCGCCCAGCTGGAACGCCACGCACGCTAAAGCAAAAGAGCCCACTTACCTAAGTGGGCTCTTTCTTTATGCTTGGGCTAGCCGAGTAGTCCGGCCATCTGCTTCTGGATAATCTTCGCGGCTTGCTCAGGTGCAAGACGTG
>JBJOJC010000094.1:0-7554 GCA_046046825.1 Actinomycetota bacterium
ACAGCAACGCGGTCACCCATGGTCATAGCTTCAACCTGGTCGTGGGTTACGTAAACGGTGGTTACACCTAGACGACGCTGTAGCGAGGCAATCTGGGTACGGGTCTGAACACGAAGCTTGGCGTCAAGGTTTGAAAGCGGCTCATCCATAAGGAATACCTGTGGCTTACGAACGATGGCACGTCCCATGGCAACACGCTGACGCTGACCACCTGAAAGGGCCTTTGGCTTGCGACCCAGGTACTGCTCAAGGTCTAGAAGCTTGGCTGCCTCAAGAACGCGCTCGGCACGCTCTTCTTTTGGAACACCGGCAATCTTTAGAGCGAAGCCCATGTTCTCGGCAACGGTCATGTGCGGGTATAGAGCGTAGTTCTGGAAAACCATCGCGATGTCGCGGTCTTTTGGTTCGATGTCGGTAACGTCGCGGTCGCCGATGAAAATCGCACCTGCGTTTACCTCTTCTAGGCCTGCCAACATGCGAAGGCTGGTCGACTTTCCACAACCCGATGGGCCAACTAGCACTAGGAACTCGCCGTCCTTGATTTCAAGGTCTAGCTCGTTTACTGCTGGGCGTGGGGTGCCTGGGTACAGGCGGGTGGCTTGTCTAAATGAAACTGTTGCCATTATTTTTCTCCTAAATCGGCAGGTACGTGCCGAACGATCCTTTGTGTAAGAGCCTGAAACGGATGTTTCAAGTTATAGCCATTATGGCATTAGGGGGCACTTGTTTTAGACTTGAAAATCTGACTGTCACCAGATCGTGATGAAGCAAGGACTGAACTAACATGACCAACGAACGACTAACCCGCGACCAGCAGCGTGAAGCAGCCCGCGCCAAAGCCAAGGCCATGCGAGAGGCTCAGAAGAAAAACGACTCCCGTAAAAAAGTTGTAGTTATTCTTAGCTCGGTTCTGGCAGCCGCTGGAATCACTGCCGCAGTTATAGCTGCACTTGCTCTACAACCGACCCCGGCTCCAGAGGCCAAAGATGGTCCAGCCACTGCAATCTTCGACGGCGGTATTCGAGTTGGTAAAGACCTTCAGGTTCTAACCAGCAAGTCACAGGTTGACGCCGCTGTTCCAAACATCGTGATCTACCAAGACCTTCAGTGCCCAGCCTGCCGCGCCTTCGAGGTTCCAAACATGCCTCAGATTCGCGAGCTGGTTGCCGCAGGCAAATACACCGTTGAGATTCACCCAATCTCGTTCCTCGACGGACAGTCGGTTAATGAGTACTCGAGCCGAGCAGCCAACGCGCTGCTCTGTGTTGCCGACAAGTCACCTCGCAACTTCTTCGACTACAACGAGGCACTATTCAACAACCAGCCTGAAGAAGGAACTGCAGGTCCTTCAAACGAAGATCTATCGACTCTCGCCCAGCAGGTTGGCGTAAACGAACCAAAGGCACTCGATTGCATCACCAAGCCGATTTTCACCACTTGGGCTAAGAACAAGGGTTCGGCTGTCTGGAGCGAAAAGGTTCCTGGATCGAACCTAGAGTTCACCGGCACTCCGTTCATCATGGTGAACGGTCAGCAGTACCGAGGCGAGACCGCAAACGCTGCGATGTTCTTGCAGTGGTTGCAGACCGTTGCCCCGGTCAACTAATTATTTAGTTACTGCCGTAAGCACTGCCGAGGCAGGGGAGTCGCCAACATCGTTGGTTGCAATCACTCTGAACTGGTAGGTGGTTTTGGTCTTTAGCCCAGTGATGCTTAGCGAACGGCTGTTGGAAACCGCCTTACGAACAACCAGCCAGGTAAGTCCGCCATCCTTCGAGTACTCGACGATGTAGTTACGAACCGCACTTCCATCAACAATCACCGGAGCTGCCCAACTTAGGGTTACCGAGGTCTTGGCTGGTTTGATGCCAAGGCCGGTAACAGCACTTGGAGCGTTTCCGCTGGTAACTACAGTTACCACATCCGACTTGGCTGAGTAACCAACTGAGTTCTTTGCCGCAACTCGGAAGCAGTACTTGGTTCCAGGTAGCAGGTTGGTTGCGGTGAAGCTGAGCGAGTTACTCGCTGCGTGGGAAATCTCGGTGTAGGTGCGGCAGTTACTCGAAACCTCAACCTTGTAGTCGGTGATGGCAGCGCCGCCGTTACTTTCTGGAATCGTCCACTCGAGTGCAGCAGTGGTTGACTCCGCAGTAGCCACAACATCAAGCGGCACACTTGGGGCCAAGGTCTTGGTGGTGAAGCTTCCGGTTAGGTACTGGCTGAAGCCGGCATCGTTTACCGCTGCCACGCGAATGAAGTAGGTTCCACCGGGAACCATTCCACGAACGGTGAACGAACGGTTCACTGATTCGGTCTCGTCAATGTTGATCCAGTTCTCTCCGTCGTCGTTTGAGATTTCAATGGTGTAGTCAGTTAGAGGAGCACCACCTTTGTCGGATGGAGCAACCCAGTTGAACGAAACAGAGTTAGCTGTTAGTCCCGTGAAGTTCAAACCGGTTGGAGCGCCAGGAGCGGTTACGCGAGTGTTCGCGGTTAGAACATCGGAAACATTGCCCGCGCCAATTGAAGTCACGGCCGATACGCGGAATAGGTAGCGCTTTCCCTTCAATAGGTTGAACACGTTTAGGTTGCGAACTGCTGAAACGCCGTCCTTGATGGTGGTCCAGACACTTCCGCCGTTTCCAGAAACCTCAATCTTGTAGTCGGTGATCGAGTTTCCACCATTCGACTCTGGAAGATCCCAAAGTAGAGTCAGCGTGGTTCCACCGAGGTTGCTCACGCTGAGGTTTAGCGGTTTGGTTGCTGCACCATCGAGGGTCAACAGTTCACCGGTTACCCATTCGCTAACTCCGGCTCGGTTCACAGCGGCTACACGTACCTGATAGTGAGTGGCTGGTGCCAGGCCGGTGAGCTTTAGGTTCACCGAAGTTGAAACAGCTTTGTCCATGTTGCGCCAGGTAACACCTTCATCGCGAGAAGTTTCAACGCGGAAGTTGGTAATCGGAGCACCGCCGTTGAAGGTTGGAGCAACCCACTTGAAAGTTGCCGTGGTGTTCTTCACCTCGGAGATAACCAAGTCTGTTGGTGCGTTCGGTGCAACAGGCTCTAGCGTTCTGGTGCGAAGAACTTCCGACCAAGGCGCTCCGGGGCTGTAAGCAATCTCGTTCCCGCCGTTGTCGCCGCGAACGCGGAACGAGTAGTTGGTGCCCGCAATCAGGTTGGAGATCGGCAAATTAGTGGTTCTTGAGTAGCCGTCGTTGATGAGCTTCCAAGTAACTCCGTTATCAAGTGAGTACTCGATTTGGTAGTCGCCGAGCTGCCCGCGAACGCGTCCGTCAGGGAATACCTGCTGGTTGCCATTGGCGTCGAGGATTGGCTCACCGAGAAAGCTTGGAGCAGTCCCTGAGAGTACACCCTCGTTTGGTCGACCTTCGGTTGGGGTGAAGGTAACGTTGGTTGGCTCGTTTGGCATGCCGGGAGGGATGCGGGTGAGAGTGAAACCGGAAGCGTTGATTGTGGTGCGGTGATCCAAGGTGTCGGCGGCATCAACGTAGCAAGAGTGAGGTCCGGCAACCGTGCCAAAGGCTAGGTCGGTTTGCAAGCTGATGCTGAGGTCTTTGTTGGTGCCTTCGAAACTCAAAACCTTCGCATTGTTGGCTCCGACGACAACCCAGTCACTTCCAGCCGAGACCACTCGCATCGAAACCGGCTGCATGCCCGTTTGGCCGTAGCAGAAGACGTTGAACCAAGAGATTCCAGTCTGGTCGGTTAGGTGAAGGTTGACTACTCCGGTGTCGAAGGTCGAACCAACTTCGTAGGATTCCCGATCCCAGTTGCTGGCGACAAGCGTCGGGGCATCGTCGTCCCAGCCACCCTCAATTAGCTGTCGGGTTATGTAAAGAGGGTTTACTGTGGTGCTCTGGTTGTACCCGAGCATGTCCATCGACCAAACGTAGCAGTTGTAACTTGCCGGACGGTTCCCGCGCTCGACGCTGGTCTTTACCGAAAGTGACAGGTGAGTGTTGGTGCCACTCGAATCAGTGATCTCGGCGGTACGGTTACCGTGATGCGTCCAGCCGCTGCCACTCCAGAAGAAGTAGAGCGTCAGCGGGCTCTTGTTTCCTCCATAGCAGTTCAATTGGAAAGTCTTGACGCCAGACTCGTCGTCGAGTGCGATGTCGAAGTTGACCTCGGCGTCACCGTTGGTCACATCGGACGAAGCCTTGTCCCAGGCAAAGCTGGTAAGGGTAGGTGCTTCTTCATCGACGGCCTGAGCGGCGGCCGACTTGGTAACGGTCACGCCGCTAACCGCTAGGTCGGATATGTGACCTAGGTTGTCGGAAACGCGAGCGCGACAGTTGTATCCTCCAGCCTTAGTTCCATAGGGAATCGTGGTCTCGATCTGGAAGATTGCTGCTTGGTTCAGTGGCTTCACCGTGGCTCCGGCAACAGTTGTTACCGATGCGATGCGAGCCGAGTTGGATCCGTAGATGCCCCACTCGGTGCCGTTCCAGTAAATGGTGTAGTTCACCAAGACGAGGTTGTTGCCGTAGCACTCCAATTGAAGGCTGGTTGCAGAAACGTCATCGGTGAGGGTGAATGAAGCGGTTGCCTTGGCGGCAGCAATACCTACTTCGTATGAAACTGAATCCCAGCTAAAGCCGGTGAGTGCAGGAGCTGCGTCATCGTAGACACAGGTTGCTTTCTTTATTTCGTTGGTGGTGTAGTCGCAGATGTTTAGACCCCAACCACCTTCCAGGACGTCGGTGCCATCTCCTCCAGCGATGATGTCGTCGCCTTCGCCACCGGCGATTGAGTCTTCGCCAACCTCGCCGTAGATGTTGTCTTCTCCGGCGCTTCCAGCGAGATCGTCGTTTCCGGTTCCACCGCGGATAGTGTCATCGGCTGCTCCACCAATTAGCGAGTCGTCGCCAGCTCCACCTTCGATGGTGTCGTTTCCATCGCCACCGTCGGCGCTGTCATTTCCGGTTTCACCGCTCAAGTTGTCGGCGCCCGCGTTACCGGCGAGAGCATCCGCTCCACCGCCACCAATGAGTGTGTCGTTGCCAGCTCCACCGATCAAGGTGTCATCGCCCAGTCCGCCGCTCAGGTCGTCGTCGCCAGGGGTTCCAGAAAGTTTATCGTTTCCGGTTCCGCCGTCGACTGTGGAGCCATCGCCGTTGGTGCCGTTGTATTCGTCGGAGCCATCTCCAAGGTTGATGACGTTGTTCTCACCGTTGTCGATAACCATGTCGTTTCCGCCGAGGGCTTCAACGATGACGTTGTTGGCGTTGATGCAGATCACATCGGCGTTACCGCTGCCCTTGAAAGTCTGGTTCGACTGGGTAATTGTGATGGTGCAAGTCGGGTCGGCGGCCATGGCCGGGGTCGCCGTAAGCAGACCCGCTATCATCGCGGTTACAGCTACTAATGAAATCCCGAGTCTCTTCATCTTGTTCCCCTTATAGGATGGAAGTTGCTAAAAGGTGCATCTGAAGATTAGTTTGAGCGAAATCGCTCAAAATAGCAAGTTTTTATGAGCGTGTCCGAAATTAGCAGTTTGCCGACTTGGCGCAATTGGTAGCGCACCGCTCTTGTAAAGCGGGGGTTGTGGGTTCGAGTCCCATAGTCGGCTCATGGGAGCTAGGGAAGTAACTCGCAAATCATTGTTTGCGCTTTCCCTTGCCGGATTTTTGGCGCTGGCCGATAAGGCTCTTGCTTGGCCTCGAGGCTGTATCTCGGCGTTACCGTCATCGACCACCAGGCGAGTTGCTTGGACCGTCGACGATGGCGCATCCTCGGCAGCTCTCGGACGCTACGTTTCGATGCTTGAGAAAAACCCAAAAGTCAAAATCACGTTCTTCGTGCTCTCGGGCGCACCCGGCTGGACCAAATACGCCAAGCGCCTCAAGGCACTTCAAGACTCTGGGCAGATTCAACTGGCCAATCACACCCAGACCCATCGAAAACTCACCACCCTCTCCGACGCTTATATAAAACAGGAGCTGAATCGCTGCGAAGCTTTCTGCTTGGAGAAATACGGCCGAAGCAGCAAACCTTACTTCCGACCTCCCTATGGAGAAATCGACGCCAGGGTTATTCGAGTAGCCGCCTCAATAGGTTTCACCAAGCCGGTGCTTTGGTATGGGTCATTCGCCTCTGGGTCTGGAGTGGCATCGTCGACGGTCTTGAAAAGCGCATCGAAGTGGATTGCGAACGGTCGCATCGTTATAGATCACGCGAATGGCTACTGCACAGTAAACGTGTTTCCACAGATTTTGAAACTCTTCAGTTCGCGGAAGCTAAAACTGGTAACCCTGCACGAAGCTTTTGGAACTACTCCTCAGTAAAAGTGATGCTCACCGAGTTGATGCAGAATCGATCACCGGTTGGAGTTTGTGGGGCGTCATCGAAAAGATGACCTAGGTGGCCGCCGCATTTTGCACAACGAACTTCGGTGCGAACCATCCCGTGGCTGCGGTCTTCCAAAAGTTCAACGGCGTCGCCCTCTTTGGGGGCGTAAAAACTTGGCCAGCCGCAGTGTGCATCGAACTTGGTTTCACTCTTGAAAAGCTCGGCGCCGCAACCTCGGCAACAGAAGGTGCCGATTCGATTTTCGTTTAGAAGCTCACCAGTTCCGGCACGTTCGGTGCCGGCTTCACGTAGTACGTGAAACTCCATTGGGTCTAGTTCTTGACGCCACTCGTCGTCGCTTTTCGAAACCTGATAGTTCACTGCGTTCCTCAATTTGGTTTGGGTTGACTCGTTTAGACTAAACATTACTCATGGCAGAAAACTTCCCAACCGACGAATTTGACCAGGTTGCTCCGGCACCTGGGCGTCGCCGCGCTCGCAGAGGCGGCGGAAGAACTTTTCTGGAGTTCATGGCTTACTTTTCCGTTTCGGCAGTGGTTGCCGGAGGAGCGCTTTTTGGCTATCAAACTTTCTTCGGTGGCGGCACGAATCTAGATCTGAGTGGACTCAGCGACAACACCACAAAGACAAATGTCGACCCGCTACGAATCAACGAAACCAAGGTTTTAGATGCAGTTGGCCAAGATGGCCTTGCGGGAACCGTGGCCCACAAGCTAATTGATAAGGGTTGGAACGTGGTTACGGCAGCAAACAGCACCGCCGGTGTTGCGGCTGAGAAGACCGTTATTTATATCAACTCAGACCAGCTGAACGATGCCGCTAAAGCGCTTGTCGGCGACTTAGGAAACTACTCCATTGAGGTTTCTAACCAGTACATTGACCCAATCACCGTGGTCTTGGGAGCCGATTACAAGTAATTTCTGCACAATTCCGTTTGTAACGCTTTCATCAAGGTTGAACTTTCGATTAGTGGATATGGCTTTATTAGCGTAAGTTTCGAAGTAGGTCGTAACAAATGCCCTATTGCATCACGCTTTGGGTCGATCTAGGTTCGGGATTCATCCGGACCTTGGCACAAAGCAATACAGGAGATACAAATGGCACAAGGAACCGTAAAGTGGTTCAACTCTGAGAAGGGCTTCGGCTTCATTACTCAGGACGGCGGAGCAGACGTTTTCGTTCACTTCTCAGCAATTGGTGGCGATGGCTACAAGGAGC
>JBJOJC010000095.1:0-5392 GCA_046046825.1 Actinomycetota bacterium
ATTTAACGTCGTATCTCGTTAATTTTACAAATATTAACTAAATTCACCTAATTCAAGAACTTTTTCTCTTTATGCTGCGGTTGTTATCAGTCCCAATGCCTTTCGAGCTAAGCTCATGCTCTCCAGATCTAACGCCAGACGTATTTCAGCGTTTACTATTGTGGTGGCCGGTACAGTTTTGGTGAGAGCCTGTGTAATTGTTATAGCTCGAGCTAAGGATCTCTCAGCGGACGCATGATCGCCTTGTTCGAATTGGCACCTGGCTACCAAATATGAGACATAAGCTTCATCGACACTTTTCAGCGTATCTGCGCCGCTAAGGTCGAGCGCCAGCCCCAAAGCATTGTCCCAACTCGATATTTTAATGTAGAGCTCGATGAGCAGCACGGTTGCTTGGACTTCTCCTTGCCTACTGCCATAAGTCGACTGCCGAATAGTTTGCTCGAGGTGTTCAATTTCCAGTTCCACCGTGTTCTGAGTAAGTTCAGAGTTCATGAGGAGGCAGTTTATCCTTAGAAATTCGACCGTTTGAGCAAGCTCTCTAACGCCTTCGGATTCCAAGAGCCTTTGTGCACTAAGAGCGAGTTCACCTGCCTTCTCGTATTGACCCTCGTCAAAAAATAAATCTGCTTGAGCCCAAATTTTCCTGGCCGCAATTCTCGGGAAATTCTCTATGTCTGGTCTTTCGCCAAGTTCAGTCAGCAGTTTTTTTGCCGAGCCGAAATCCCCTAGTTCCGCAAATCGTGTTGCCAAAATGCAGCACATCAGAAGGTATAGTTCCCTGTCTTTCTGTTCGTCTATCAATTCGCGATAGGTAAATAGATTAAAAATGGCTTCAAGGTGATTGCTAATAGATGCAGAGACGCTAGCGTAAAGATTGATGGCACGCCATTTTTCCTCGGAGAGGTTTGTCAGGAGTAATTCCGGCAAAAAACCTTTTAGGATGAGCTCCGCGGATAAAAACTTCCCATTGAGTTGATCCAACTCTGCTTCTCTGACTTTAACCCTATGGTCATTTCGGGATGATGGGTCAATTTGGTCAAATAGTGTGTTGGCTGCTTCCAAGTCACCTATTTTGATGGCCAAATCAACCTGCAGTAGTAATGTGAGGTCTCTTTTTGGCAGATGACGAACCGATTCTTCGACTTCCTCCGTTAGGTCCACTCCCAGCAATCCAGATATTTTATCCAGCGCCTTCTTCGAAGGGTTTCTGCGACCTGACTCTATCAGTGACATGTATCCAGAACTTAGCCCGACAGCAGCAAACTCAGATTGTGTCAGGCCTTTTCTCTTTCTTAGATCTCTTATCTTCGGGCCAAGATTTGCTTGTTCAGTCATTCGATTGCCTCATGGTCAATGTATTGTAAATAATTGTAAGAATTACTTACATAAGGGGAAACTATGAAGAAGTCTATTTTACTAATCGCAATTTTGTCTGTGTCGGCTCTGGTTTTTGTTTCAATAACAGGTACAGCGCCCTACATTTCGCAGCATGTAGGTCCTGGCGCTGGACGGTGTTGCTAATCGGCCATTAGATTCCGAATTCTCGTCTCGATCGGTAGCAGGCTACTTAACGATGTCCCAGGCCTTGGTGAGAGTTTCTCTCACGAGGCTTTCCATCATGTCGAAATCGGCTTGGTCTGAGGTTAGTGGAGGGGCCAACTGAACTACAGGGTCTCCACGGTCATCCGCGCGGCAATACAAGCCTTTGCTGTAGAGGTCCTTAGTGATGAAGCCGCGAAGAAGCTTTTCGATCTCTTCAACCGTGAAGCGAGCTTTGGTCTCTTTGTCTTTGACAAGTTCGATGGCATAGAAGTAACCGGTGCCACGAACGTCGCCAACAATGTCTAGATCGCGAAGCTTGTCGAGAGTCTTCTTGAAGCCCGCCTGGTTGGCCTGAACGTGGTCGATTAGATTCATCTCGTCGTACATGTCTAGGTTCTCAAGAGCTACGGCACAGCTTGCTGGAGAGGCGGCGAAGGTATAGCCGTGAGGGAAGATGTTCAGCCCCTTCTTGAACGGCTCGTAGAACTTCTCTTTCATCATCAGTGCGCCGAGAGGCATAACCGAGTTGGTGATCGCCTTGGCGCAAACCAGCATGTCTGGTTCGAAGTTGTACTTCTCACTGGCAAACATTGTTCCAGTGCGACCAAAGCCGTCGATGGTTTCATCGGCAACCAGGATTACGTCGTACTTGTCGCAGATTTCGCGAACACGCTTGAAGTAGGAAGGGTGGGAAGTGAAGGCGCCACCGGAGTTCTGAACCGGCTCAAAGAAGAAAGCCGCCACGGTGTCTGGGTCTTCCATGATTATCATTTCTTCAACACGGTTGGCAGCCCAAAGGCCGAACTCTTCTTCGTTGGCGAAATCGTCTTTGGCGCGGTACCAGTTGGTATTCGGTACGCGGAAGGTGCTAGGAACTAGAGGTTCGAAAGCCTTCTTCATGTTAGGGATGCCGGTTAGAGAAAGTGCTCCGTGGCTGGTGCCGTGGTAGGCGGTCTTGCGGGTAAGAACCTTGTGCTTCAAAGGCTTTCCAACCATCTTGAAGTACTGCTTGGCAAGCTTCCAGGCGGTTTCGTTGGCCTCGCCACCGCCGGTGGTGAAGAAGACGCGGTCGAGACCGTTTGGTGCATAAGAAAGTAGACGCTCGCCAAGTTCGATTGCTGGCGGGTGAGCGAAAGACCAAAGTGGAACGAAGTCCATCTGCATGAGCTGCTTCTTGGCAGCTTCGGCTAAACGCTCGTGACCGTGACCGGCATTGACCGAGAAGAGACCCGATAGGCCGTCGAAGAGTTTGTTGCCGTGCTGGTCCCAGATGTACTTACCCTCAGCCTTGGTGATGATCGGAATCGATCCACCCTCGTAAAGGCTAGTGCGGGTGAAGTGAGGCCACAGGTGCTCGCGGGCACCGTGCTCCAACTGCTCTTTGGTCAGTGGCACGCCGGCTTTGCGGGCGTCGGTCATTGGTGTGAGTCTTTCGGACATAGTGTCATTCTGGCAGATTTAGGCGCTTTGAGTGGAGAAGTCTGGGGGTGAATGATTAGCATCTAACTAAGAGCCAATCAAAGGAGATCAAACACATGGCGCTTCGCGAGTTGAAGAACTTCATCAACGGCAAATCGGTTGCCCCAAAGTCGGGCAAATACACCGAGATTATTAACCCTGCAACCGGCAAGGCTTACGCCAAGGCTCCGCTTTCTTCAGCCGCCGACGTAAACGCAGCTTTCAAGGCGGCCGAAGCGGCTTTCCCGATTTGGAGCAACTTCACTCCGTCGCAGCGACAGCTGGCTTTGCTTAAGATCGCCGATGACCTAGAGAAGAACGCGAAGACGTTTGCTAAGGCCGAGTCGGAGAACTGTGGCAAGCCAATCGCGACTTTGATTGAGTACGAGATCATGCCGTCGGTAGACCAGATTCGTTTCATGGCTGGTGCTGCAAGAAACCTTGAGGGCAAGGCAACCGGTGAGTACACCGCCGACCACACCTCTTCGATTCGTCGCGAGCCTATCGGTGTAATCGGTCAGGTAACTCCTTGGAACTACCCGCTAAACATGGCGGTTTGGAAGTTTGCTCCAGCTTTGGCCGCCGGAAACACCATCGTTTTGAAGCCTTCCGACACCACCCCGGTTTCTACCATCATGCTCGCCGAGTTAGCGTCGAAGCACCTACCTAAGGGTGTTTTCAACGTTGTCACCGGCGACCGCGGAACTGGTGCCGCGCTGGTTGAGCACCCAATCCCGCAGATGGTTTCTATCACCGGCTCAGTGGGTGCCGGTATGGCCGTTGCCAAGAGCGCGGCCTCCGACCTGAAGCGGGTTCACCTAGAACTCGGTGGCAAGGCTCCGGTAATTGTGTTTGCCGACGCCGACCTAAAGAAGGCGGCAGCTGGCATTGCTGGTGCCGGTTTCTTCAACGCTGGCCAGGACTGCACCGCGGCTACCCGCGTTCTAGTTCACGAGTCGGTCAAGGATGCCTTCATCAAGGAATTGGTGAAAGCCGTGAAGAACGATGCCAAGGTTGGTCACCCGAACGACAAGGACACTTATGTGGGTCCGGTCAACAACGTGAACCAACTTGAGCGCGTGCTTGGCTTCATTGCTCGCACCCCTAGCCACGCCAAGATCGAAATCGGTGGCAAGCAGGTGAAGCGCGATGGTTACTACATTCAGCCAACCGTTATCTCTGGCTTGAACCAGGACGACGAGCACATTCAGAGTGAAATCTTCGGCCCGGTGGTAACCGTGCAGACCTTCAAAACCGATGACGAAGCCATGAAGAACGCCAACGACGTTATGTATGGTTTGGCCAGCTCGGTTTGGACCAAGGACCACACCCGTGCGATGCGCTTCTCTAAGGGACTCAACTTCGGTTGTGTTTGGATCAACACCCACATCCCGCTAGCGGCTGAAATGCCTCACGGTGGTTTCCGTCACTCGGGCTACGGCAAAGACCTTTCTGCCTACGGCTTTGAGGACTACACCCGAATCAAGCACGTGATGAGCTACATCGGCGACTAATTCACAGATTGTTGTAGCGGGTTCACAGACCCTCTGGTTTTCACCAGAATCGGTTTGTGAGCCCGCTTTTACTTTTACCGTCGGTCGCCATCGGTTTGTTTTATGGCGTAAGTACCGGAAACTTCCTAATGCTCGTGGCCTCGGTGCTGTCGGGTTTGGTCGCCTGGTTGGTAAGCCAGCGCAAGGCGGAAGCTCTAGAGGGTGAACTTAGGTTCAGCGGCAACCGGGTCTGGGTGGGGGAGCGTAAGTTACCCAAGCTTCAAATGTTCTGGTCGAAAGAGCAGCACCTGAAGGTCATCGAGTTATTTGTGGCACAGGAACCTCCTAGGCTCAACCGACTTCGTGAGCTGAGAACAATCGGTTGGTATCCGGGACAGGCAAATTCTTACCTGGTTGGTTTGGACCATTCGTTCAACTTGCAGGAGGGCGCTGGGCACCTGCTGGTGATCGGCCCAACCGGGTCAGGAAAGAGCGAGCTCATTCATTTGGTGATTGCCAGCTTGCATGAATCGGTTAGTCTCGCGGTTGCCGATTACAAGGGAGGTGCGGTGCTAACGGAACTACCCTGGGTAACCAGGGAAACTTCAGACATCGACACGATTGCTTCCCAAACCGAATTCTGGCAATCACTGATTGAAGAACTTGGCACCAGGGAGCAACGGCTTCGAGAGTTGGGCGTTGCCAATTGGTCGGCGGCGGAAGCTTTGGGGTTCGCTCATCCTAGGCTCTTGGTGATCGTAGATGAAGTGGTGGCCGCTATTCGCAGTGGCAGTCTGGCAACCGACGCCATTACTCGAATAGCAACCAAAGGTCGCTCGCTCGGAGTTCACCTGCTACTGACCACGCAGTCGCTAGTTGGCTTGCCGAGGGAAGTG
>JBJOJC010000096.1:0-2865 GCA_046046825.1 Actinomycetota bacterium
AAGCCATGGCCGCAAATAGACCAAGGAAGAATGGCCACCAGCTCCATGGAGCAAAGAAGCCCACCTCGCTGTCACCTTCATCGATGTTTGCGGTTAGAACGTCTTCTGGCACGGTTCCCTGCGACTTGTGAGTCTTCTTTAGGTAGAAGGCCAAGAACGCCGACATGAAGCCGAGCATTGCGATTGCCGCGCTTCCGATTGGCTCGAAACCGCCGTCGTATGAGTTGTAGTACCAGACGGTGTAACCGATGGCGTCTACAAAGTAGAACACGGTAAGGAACCAGAATAGGTTTCCGTTGAACTTCATGGTGGTTAGCCCTTCTTTACTGCCGAAGCCTGGGCCTCAGGAGCAGCGAACTCTGGGTGGTTTAGGTCGAAAGCTGGCGACTCTGAACGCACACGTGGGATTGAAGTGAAGTTGTGGCGTGGGAATGGAGATGCGGTTGCCCACTCCAGAGAACGACCGTAACCCCAAGGGTCATTGAGAGTGGTTCGCTCTCCCTTGCGTGCAGTGATGTAGACATTCCAAAGGAACGGAATGATCGAGATCGCTAGCAATGCCGCACCAACGGTAGAAACACCATTCATCCAGGTAAAGCCATCTTCAGGAAGGTAGGTTGCGTAACGACGTGGCATGCCGATTACACCCAACCAGTGCTGAATCAAGAAGGTCGTGTGGAAGCCGATGAAGAGCAACCAGAACTGAATCTTGCCAAGTCGCTCGTTCAACATCTTTCCGGTCATCTTTGGGTACCAGAAGTAGATACCCGCGAACATCGCGAACACAACGGTTCCGAAAATGACGTAGTGGAAGTGAGCAACTACGAAATAGCTGTCTGACATGTGGTAGTCGAGAGTTGGCGAAGCCAAGATCACACCGGTTAGTCCACCAAAGATGAAGGTGGTTAGGAAGCCGAGGCTGTAAAGCATCGGAGTCTCGAAGGTAACCGAACCCTTCCACAATGTTCCGATCCAGTTGAATACCTTCACGCCCGTTGGAACCGCGATGAGCATGGTGGTAAACGCGAAGAACGGTAGCAATACCGAACCGGTCACGTACATGTGGTGAGCCCAAACGGTCATCGAAAGTGCAGCAATTGCGATGGTTGCGTAGACCAGAGTCTTGTAACCAAAAATTGGCTTGCGGCTGAAGACCGGGAAGATTTCAGAAATGATTCCAAAGAATGGCAGCGCAAGGATGTAAACCTCTGGGTGACCGAAGAACCAGAACAGGTGCTGCCAAAGCATTGGGCCACCGTTGGCCGGATCGAAGATGTGAGCACCGAAGCGGCGGTCAGCACCAAGCGCGAACAAGGCTGCTGCAAGCGGCGGGAAACACATGATTACCAGGATCGAGGTAACCAGGGTGTTCCAGGTGAAGATTGGCAGACGGAACATGGTCATACCAGGCGCACGCATGGTGAGGATGGTGGTGATGAAGTTCACACCACCCATGATGGTTCCGAAACCACCGAGGGCTAGACCGAAGACCCAGAGGTCTCCACCTAGACCTGGTGAGAAGGTGGTGTTAGAAAGTGGCGCGTAGGCGAACCAACCGAAGCTGGCGGCACCCTGCGGGGTGAAGAAACCGGCAACTGCCACGAACGAGCCGAAGAAGTAGAACCAGTAAGCGATGGCGTTCAGACGCGGGAAGGCGACATCTGGTGCACCGATCTGAACCGGCATCAAGATGTTTGCAAAGGCCGCAAATAGCGGGGTTGCAAACATGAGCAACATGATGGTGCCGTGCATGGTGAAGAGCTGGTTGTACTGCTCTTTGGTCTGAACGATGTCTAGACCAGGCGCAGCCAACTGAGCACGAATTACCAGCGCCATTACGCCACCGATAAGGAAGTATGCAAACGAGGTAATCAGGTAGAGGTAACCGATTTTTTTGTGGTCGGTGGTAGTGATCCAATCAACCAAGATTTGACCCTTGGTCTTCTTTACACCCATGCCTGGCTTAGTAGCGGTAGCCATAGTCCTTATCCTCTGATCTCTGGGTTGTCGCCCGGAAGGTTCTGATTACGGTCGTACTTGCTGTCTAGCTGGCCAACGTTGCCGGCAGCGGCAAGCTTTGCCATCTGGGCGTCGTATTCAGCCTGCGAAACAACCTTGACGTTGAAAAGCATCATCGAGTGGAATTCACCACAGAGCTCGGCACACTTACCCTGGTAAGTTCCTTCAACCTGCGGGGTGAAGTAGATGTGGTTGGTGCGACCAGGGAACATGTCTTTCTTGTACAAGAAGTCGATTACCCAGAACGAGTGGATTACATCGCGGGAAGTTAGGTCGATGGCTACGGTCTTGTTGACCGGTAGGTAAAGGGTAGGAAGCTTGGCCTCTGAACCCTCTTCGCCAGCAAAGTCAGACTGGATGCCCGAGTCGTAAACGTTGTTGTTTACGTAGTTGAAGTCCCAGCTCCACTGCTTACCGATTACCTGGATTGAAACATCAGGGTTGGCGGTTGGCTTCTCGATTGCTGCCATGTCGCGTGCGGTGAAGGCGAAGAAGCCGACCACAAGAATCAGCGGAACGATGGTGAACAAAGTCTCGATTGGGTTGTTGTAACGAAGCTGAACCGGTAGGCCGGTCTCACCCTTGCGACGGCGGTAGGCAATGATGGCCCACAGCATCAGACCCCAGGCGATTACACCCACGATCCACAACACAATCCACGATGTGGTCCAGAGACCAACAATGCGGTCGGTGTGGTTAGTTACGCCAGGTACACCTGGCAAAAAACCACGTTCGAACTCCTGCTGAGAACAACCACTTAGTAGCAGCATCAGAGAAGCAGCCGCGGGCACTGAGGCCCACTTAAATCCACGCTTAGATAGCACAATCGACCCTTCGAATATCGAA
>JBJOJC010000097.1:0-4557 GCA_046046825.1 Actinomycetota bacterium
GCGCGTATGGATGGAAACGACCTTGGTTACGAAACCATCGCTGCGGCAGGTTCACACGCTTGCATTTTGCACTGGATTCAAAACGATGGTCCGGTTCGCGATGGCGAGTTGCTGCTGCTAGATGCCGGGGTTGAGTTGGAATCGCTCTACACCGCCGACGTAACCAGAACCATTCCAGTTTCGGGGCACTTCAACCCGACCCAGCGCAAGGTTTACGAAGCTGTTTTGGAAGCAGCCGACGCCGCCTTCGCGATCGCTAAGCCAGGGGTTTTGTTCCGAAACCTGCACGAAGCCGCGATGGAAGTAATTGCCAAAAAGATGATCGAGTGGGGATTCATCGACATCACCCTTGAAGAGGCTTTGGCAGGTGACCGCCAGCTACACCGACGTTGGATGGTTCACGGAACCAGTCACCACCTCGGAATCGACGTTCACGACTGCGACCGCGCTCGCCGCGAGATGTATCGCGAGGCGCCACTGCGCGAGGGCATGATTTTCACTATCGAGCCTGGGCTCTACTTCCAGCCGGATGATTTGCGAGTCCCTGAGGAGTTTCGCGGTATCGGCGTTCGTATCGAAGACGACGTTTTGGTTACTGCGACCGGTGTGGAAAATCTCACCGCAGCTCTACCTCGCCACCCCGACGACGTTGAAGCTTGGATTGCCTCGGTTAGCTAGTCTTCTTGACCTTGGATTCGGCTTTCGCCAAGGCATCTTCCGACTGCGCTTTTAGGTCTTTCGGAATCTGAATTTCATAGGTGTCTGCCACCAAGCTATTTTGTGCGGTAAACGATCGCTTGTTTCGGCTGAGTGAAAAACGAATTAGGTTCGCCATCGCACCCATTCCCGCGAAAGTAATCACGTCTGACGCATAGTTAGCTGCGTCGCTGGTGGTTGAGGTGAACAAGTGCCAAACTATGCCGATTACTGCACCGTTCATAGCTCCGCTAAGGGCCACCCGAGGATATCCAACTCGGGCACGAGCGCGTTCAACGGTTCGCACTCCACGGCCAACGATAGCGATTTGACGAACTGGGAAGTCGCCGTTCAATAACTTCTCAACGTGAGTTACCGCAGCCTCGTAGGTGTCAAATTTCGCAATGATTTCAGCACCCGGAGTGACTTTGTCGTTCTTAGCCAATAGATTTCACCTTCTGTTAGTAAACCCATTCTGGCACGCCTAGCGAGGCTCGTCTAAGGTTGGTTAGGTGAGTGTAACCAGAGTTTATGTAGCCCGCCTTGTTGGCTGTGGCGTCTTTGACCCCGCGGGAGACCGCGTTGGAAAAGTCATCGACGTTCTAGTGGCATACCGTAAAGCTGGATCACCGAAGGCAACCGGGCTTTTGATCGAAATTTCCGGTCGTCGCCGCGTCTTCGTTCCAATCACTCGAGTGACCTCGATTGTTCCAGGTCAGGTGATTACCACCGGCCTGATCGACCTTCGTCGTTTCACCCAGCGCGGCCGCGAAGTGCGCGTAATTGCTGAGATTTTGGGTCGTCGTGTGATTTTCGCCGACGGCACCGGTGTTGCCAACATCGAAGACCTAGCCATCGAAGTAACCAAGTCGAAAGACTGGTTCGTGAGCGAATTGTTCTTGCGCAAGCCAAAGGTTTCAGCCTCCCCATTCGCACGTGGCGAAACCACGTTTGCAACCTGGGAACAGATCATCGAATCCGATCCAAACGACGACGGTCACAATGCGTCGGCGTTGATTGCCAGCTACTCGGAACTTCGCCCAGCCGACCTTGCCAGCGCTCTGATGGATTTGCCAGACGACCGAATGGTTGAAGTTGCCGAAGAACTAGACGACGAACGTTTGGCAGATGTGCTCGAAGAGCTTCCAGAAGACGAACAGATTGACATCTTGGAAGAGCTCGACGACGAGCGTGCGGCCGAGGTGCTCGACCTCATGGAACCGGACGACGCAGCCGACCTCATGGCTAACCTTCCGAAGGAACGTTCCGAGGCCATTCTTGAGCTCATGGACGAAGAAGAAGCCGACGACCTTCGCATGTTGATGCAGTATGACGAATACACTGCCGGTGGTTTGATGACCACCGAGCCAATCATCTGCGCTGCCGACGCAACAGTTGCCGAGGCCATGGCACTGATTCGCCGCAAAGAGGTTTCTCCGGTTTTGGCCGCATCGGTTTTCGTCACCCTTCCTCCCTACGAGGTTGCCACGGGACGTTACCTCGGCGTGGTTCACTTCCAGAAGATGCTGCGTTACCCGCCGCACGAGCGTTTGGGAAGCTTGCTCGACACCGACATCGAGCCGATCAACCCAGACACCCACATTTCGGTAATTCACCGAACCTTCGCTAACTACAACCTGGTTGCACTACCCGTCGTAGACGAAAACCAGCAGCTAATTGGTGTGGTTACCGTAGACGACGTTCTAGACCACCTACTGCCAGAAGACTGGCGTACCGAAGATGAGGCAGGTGCCAAATGAGCAAGTCGAATAACCGCCTAGACGCTCCAATCGGCACCCGTTCACGCTTCCCACGGTTGAGCATCGACCAGGAGAAGTTCGGTCGCGCTTCGGAAGCCTTCGCTCGTGCCATGGGTACTGGTGGATTCCTAATCGGCATGACCATTTTCTGTTTCGTTTGGTTGGCTTGGAACACCTTCGCTCCGATTGAGATTCAGTTTGATCCGCGTCTCACCAACTTCACCCTGCTTACACTGATCCTTTCGATGCAAGCTTCTTACGCGGCTCCCCTAATCCTCTTGGCTCAGAACCGACAGGACGACCGCGACCGTGTGAAATTTGAGCAAGACCGCCAGCGTGCTGAGCGCAACCTTGCCGACACCGAATACCTTGCTCGCGAGGTTGTTGCCCTGCGCCTCGCAATCGAGGAGATGGCAACCAAGGATTTCGTGAAAGACGAACTTCGCGACCTGATGCGCGAACTTGTTGAAGAATTGCGCGAACCAGCCAAGAAGGCTAAGCCAAAGGCCAAATGACCTCTCGCGAAGAAGCCTTAGCCGCTCTGGCGAAGGTGATTGATCCAGAACTGCGCAAGCCGATTACCGAGCTTGGAATGGTCGGAGAGATCACCGGCAATTCGATTGCCATCAAGCTCACCGTTCCAACCTGCCCTTCAGCTCAGGCCATCCGCGCCGAGGCTCAAGCTGCGGTTGATTCGCTCGGACTTACCGCAGAACTCACCGTGATGACTCAGTTGGAACGAGACGAACTCAAGGCCAAGCTGCGCGCCGGAAAACCACCTCGCACCAATCCTTTCGATGAAAATACTCTGACCCGAGTGTTCCTAGTTGGCTCCGGTAAGGGTGGGGTCGGCAAATCCACGCTGACCGCTAACCTAGCCGTTGCGCTTGCCGCGCAAGGTTTCTCGATTGGTCTCATCGACGCCGACATTTTCGGTTATTCGATTCCTGGGCAGCTTGGCATCAAAGAGAAACCAACCCAGCTCGACGAAATGATTTTGCCGCCGGTAGCCTTCGGCGTGAAGGTGATTTCAATCGGAATGTTTGTAGATGGCTCACAAGCCGTTGCCTGGCGCGGCCCAATGCTTCACCGAACCATCGAGCAATTCCTCAAAGATGTGTTCTGGGGCCAGCTCGACTTCCTGCTAATCGATATGCCTCCTGGCACCGGTGATGTTGCTATCAGCCTCGGACAGGCACTGCCTACCGCACGATCGCTCGTGATCACCACCCCTCAAGAGGCCGCCGCCGAAGTAGCTCTTCGTTCCGGAGCGGTTGGTGTTCAAACAGGTCAATCGGTTTTCGGCGTCATCGAGAACATGTCCTGGTTGGTTCAACCAGACGGTAGCCGGCTAGAGATTTTCGGAAACGGCGGTGGTCTGGCTGTAGCCAAGCACCTAGAAACGGAGCTGCTCGGCCAGGTTCCAATTTCACTTCCGCTTCGCGAGGGTTCCGATCATGGCCGTCCGGTGGTTTTAGAAAACCCGACCGACCCCGCAGCCATAGAAATTTCAAAATTGGCGAAAAAAATAGCCGAGTCAAAACTCGACTTAAAGGGAAAACGACTACCGCTGGCTTAAGTGGCTTCCGAATCGTAAGGCGCTTTTTCACCGGCATTCAAATGTTCAACAACTTTTGGAACCGTTACCGATGTGGCAATTACGGCGGTGTCTTTCAAAACCTTTTTCTCAGCCGAAAAATCTAGGTCTTCGGTAAGCGCTTCGCGAATGATTCGTCGCGGGTCATACTGCCTCGGATCCAGCTTTCGCCAATCCATGTCGTCAAAGTCTTCACCGAGCTCTTCTTTCATCTGAGTCTTGGCGCCATCGGCCATTTTCCTCAGGCTCTTGATGATGTTGGCGAGACCCTTGGCATACTCCGGCAGGCGCTCAGGACCGAGCACAATGACCGCGATTATGCCGAGAATCAGTAACTTCTCGCCGCTTAGACCAAACACCCTTATAGGCTACCTTCCACATACCGCATTTGAACAACTCGAGGCTCTATCCTTGAACTCGAGGAGCACTAATGGTCGACAAAATAAGCAGCTGGAAGTTCGTTGAGGAATTCAGCGAAGAACCCGTTGCAACTCTGAAAGCACG
>JBJOJC010000098.1:0-3244 GCA_046046825.1 Actinomycetota bacterium
CGGTAGCTGCTGGAGCACAACCAGCGAAAACTAGTGCTGCGATTGCTGCTGATGCGGCAACTGCTAGAGCACGACCTTTCGATGACTTCATTCATATCTCCTATTGATATTGGATGCTCGTAGGTTACGAGTCCCTATAAACCTAGCGGCAAAGGGTGACACGAGACCAGCGAAATGGGTTTCGATTCAATAACAAATGAACTACTTTGTTCCACAACAAAGTGACTAGATTGTGACCATCCCGAGAAACGAGGGTTCGGGTTAGGTTTGATACATGAAAACCAAAGAACTTTCAGACTTTTTAGCCTCGCGTCACACCACTCGCGACTTTCTGTCGAAACCGGTTTCCGACAAGCTAATCGACGAAATCATCACCGACGGCCTCACCTCTCCATCGTGGTCGAATACCCGCCCAATCATGGTGGCGGTTGCCAAAGGTGATGTACGTAATCGGATTAGTCAGGAGTATCTGGCTCGCTGGGAGATTGTGGCACCGATTAGATCAAGCAAATGGGGTCAATTCAAGCTTCTGTTCACACGTCGTGGGTTGCCAACCAGTAACGCGATAATCGCCAAGCCCTATGTGAAGGAACTGCTTCCGCGAGCGCAGCGAGTAGGCGCAGCCCTATTTGGCCACATGGGAATCGACCGCAAAGACCGAGCAGCCCGAGATGCTGCCTGGGCTCGTAACTATGAGTTCTTCGGCGCCCCGGTTGAACTATTCATCTTCACTCACACCAGCCTGGGTAAGTTCTCTGCGAACGACGCGGGGCTATTCGCGATGAACCTAATGCTTGGTGCTCACGCTCGTGGTCTCGGCACCTGCGCTCAGGGTGCGGTCAGTGCTTACGACGACATTGTGCGAGCAGAGTTCGACATCCCTAAAGGTTACGAACTGCTCTACGGCATTTCGCTTGGTTATCCGAGCGACAACTCTGTCAACGACTTCGCCGCCCCGCGACTAGCACCGAACGACATCAAGCTACAACTGAAGTAGTTACTTAGAACGACCGCGGAATTTATCCATGGTGCGGTTGACGCCGAAAAAGTCGGTTACCTTGTCGAAGGCGCGAATCGGAAGCACGCGAACTACCGGAATCACATGAACGAACTTCGGCATAACCAACATGGCCTTGCCCTTTTCCACCGAACGCAGAATCTTGGCAGCAACCTTGGTTTCATCGAGAATCGGGAGCAGCCAAGGGAACTTGGTTTGAACGCCGTCGAACATCCCAGTGCCAATGTAGTGCGGGCAAACAGTCAGGGTGTTGACCGAGCTGCCTTTCATCCGCAGCTCAGAACGAAGCGATTCCATAAAACCAAAGGCAGCAAACTTGCTGGCTGCGTAGTCGGTTAGCTTGGCAACTCCGAGCATGCCCGAGGCGCTCGAGATGGTGACCACGCATCCACGATTAGCTTGTACCATCGCGGGCAAGAATGCCTGAGTCATCCAGTAGAGCGACAGCACGTTGACCTTGTAGGTGCGCTCAATCGATGCCGGGTTCAGATCTAGGAACCAGTCGCCAGAAACCACTCCGGCATTATTGAACAAAACGTCGACCGATCCAACCTTAAGAGACAGAGCGTTTACGGCTTCGCGGTCGGTGATATCGATCTGGTGAGCCTCAGCCGAGCCGCCAGCCTTTTTAATTTCTGCAGCCACTTTTTTCGCGCTGTCCAGGTTCATGTCCCAGATGATCACATGGGCGCCCTTAGCCGCCGCCTGAACACCCATTTGGCGCCCGAGGCCGCTAGCCCCACCAGTGATGAGAATGCGACTACCGTTTAGTACAACTTTGTAGGTCATGAGATTCGGTTCCAGATTCCTAGTAGTCGGGTGAGCAAGGTTGCAAATGCGCGGTTCGTTTGCTTGCCAATCGGGGCAATGCCAACGATTCGCTGAACCGCGATGGTCTGCGAGTTGGTGTACTTGAGTAAACCCTGACGGCCGTGACGACGACCGAGGCCGGAAGTTTTCATGCCACCCATCGGTGCATCGTGCGAGGCAAAGCTGGCACTGAAGCCCTCGTTGATGGTTACAGTGCCCGATTCCATTTGCTCGGCGGCACGCTTGGCAGCAGCCCCTCCCCAAACACTCGAGTTCAGACCGTATTCGGTGTCGTTGCCGCGGGCAACGGCTACGGCGTCGTTTGCAACCTTGTAGATTGCAACAACCGGGCCAAAGGTTTCGCCGCGACCAAGGTCCATGTCATCCGACACATTGGTCAGAATGGTTGGCTCGAAGTAGGTTGGGGCGATGTCTGGGCGAACCTTGCCGCCAACCTCAACCTTGGCACCCATGGCAACCGCCTGGTTCACCTGATCGCGCACTCGAACGAACTGCTTCTCGCTGATCAGCGGACCCATCGAAATCTCCCAGTCGTTGCCAGCGCCGAGTTTCATGGCTTCGGTGTTTGCAACAAAGTGCTTCACGAACTCGTCGTAGCTCTTTTCAACCACGTAGATTCGTTCGATACTCACGCAGAGTTGCCCACTGTTGGCGAAACAGGCTCGAACCGCTCCATCGGCAGCCTTCACCGGGTCGGCGTCGGAGAGCACCAACATTGGGTTCTTTCCACCGAGTTCTGCCGAGAACGGAATCAATCGTTCCGCGCACTGCTTGGCAACGATACGGCCGGTAGCAGTTGAACCGGTGAACATTACGAAGTCGACCGCATTTATCAGGTCGGAGCCGTGAACACGCCCGCCGCCGTGAACGATAGAAACCAAGCCTTCCGGAAGGCCAGCCTCAATCATTAGCGCCAACATTAGGTCGGCGATTTTCGGGGTCATTTCGTCTGGAAGCAAAACCACCGAGTTTCCGGCGATGAGGGCCGGAGCGATGTCGGTAGCCGGGAGCGTGAACGGATAGTTCCACGGAGTGATCACGCCAACCACGCCCACTGGGCGGTGAACTTCACGAGTCTTGGTGAAAATTGGGAAAGCACCACGACGTCGGTGGTCTTTCAAAATACTGGCGGCATTGCGTCCGTAGTAGTGGCTCAGTTGAACGGTGTCGAGAAGTTCTTCGAAAGCGCTGAGACGATTCTTCTTGGTCTCTTCCTGAATCACGTCGAGGATTTGATCCTGCTTGGCCAAAACCAGTTTCGAGAAACGAAGGAAAATCGCAGCACGGGTCTTAACCGGTACTTTGGCCCACTCTTTTTGTGCCAGTCGCGCATTGGCAACCACGTTGTTGATCATGGTCAAAGGCTAGCCGATAACCTCTCAGGTTGTGTTGTTA
>JBJOJC010000099.1:0-5452 GCA_046046825.1 Actinomycetota bacterium
AGATTTAGATAGAGACCGATGTAGCTGCCGTCGATGCTCACTCTGGCAAAACCTGCCCGGGGTGCTGGAACGCCGGCTGCCCGGAAGAGTCGGTAGGAGGTGACCTCGTGAACCTGAGAAGGGTCGGTCATCATGGCGTTGAGCGTGAGGCGTTTAAGCCCTTTGAAGCGCTGATCTTTTATAAATGCGTCGAACTTGATCTTGAAAGAAGCCTTCTGAAACTTTCTGGTCGTGGCACCCTTTAGTCGCACTCCGACGTTGTGAAGGACGGTGTATTTCTTGCCACCGGCGTAAGTGATTTTTACCGATGCTCGGCGGTAGGTTGGGCTGTCGAGATAGTCGTGGGTGAGAGCTCGACCGCCGATGGTCTGAAAGACCGAAACCTGAATTGGGCGAAGCGGGTCGAAAATGCTGGCGGCTTCGTCGGTGCCTTCGCGAAGCGAGTTAGGAACAGCCTGCGCAGATGCGACGTTACCGAAAAGACCGAAGAATAAGGTGAGGGTAACGAGCAAAGCTATTGCGCGTTTAGGCATAATTACCGATTTTACTAGCGGATTCTGGCAGTCTTACGGCTGGTGCGAACGGCGTCTGCGTAGGTTGCCTTAGTTCCCGAGACTCGAACCGAAATCTGATTCCCAACGTCGAGGCTGGTTAGTTTGTAGGCGCTGGTGATTGCTCCATCGATTTCAACGCCGTTTCTAAGCCACTGGATGGTTTTCGCGGTGCCCGAATCCCAAGTTCCGGTAGATACCTTGAGTGTTTTGCCTCGAGTTGCGGTACCCGAGATGGTTGGGGTTGGGGCAAGTTTGAAAAGACGCCCGATAACCACGGATTCATTGGAGTCAACCACGGTGTTGGCCACTCCAGATTTTTGCAAGGTGACGTTGAAGGTCAGGTTTTGCTCAAATTCAGACGACGCAATTTTGTGGGTGAGTGCGGTGGCGCCATCTATTGGATTGCCGTTTAGTTCCCACTGGTAGCTGGCAGTAACGCCTGGTTCCCAAACCTTTTCAACGGTGGCTTTGGCGGTGTCGCCAACCCTGAGGGTTTCCGGAATGCTTGCCGAGATGACCCTTGGAGAGTTAGCGGCTAGGTAATCGGCCAGAACCTGCTGACGCTGAGGAATGAACACGTCGATCCAACCCTGCATGATGCCAAGTTCCCACGCGCCAGTTTGGTGAATTTCACCCGGTGCGCTGACAATTGGGTTCACCTTGGCGGCTACTAGGTTCTTGTAACCAATCAGGTTGACGCTAGTTGCCAGCGCGGAGATTCGAATCCCTTCGCGAATGAGCTGCGCGTGACAAGGTGCGTATTCAACACAGTGATCAAACAGGGTGCTGCGGTGATCGCTCCAACCGCGAAAGACCGGACCCGAGCCATCCCAGGTTAGATTCGCTGTCGGGTCGGTGGTGAACGTTTGGTCGAGACCCCAGGGGATGATGGTGAGTTTGCCCATGTCGTCGAAGTGGGCGAAGTGATTGTTTTGAACTGCGTCGGTGTAGCCATCCCAGTTGCTCATGAAAACATCGGTGGCCATTAGTTTGATGATTCGAGGCATGTCGGCGTATTGGTTGATCGAGTCCCACCAGGCTTTTCCATGAAGGAGCCAGGCGTTACCGGCATTGTTTAGATCGCCTCGGCTGGTGTTTCCAATGGTTGCTTCGTAGCAGGTGTTTCCCGGCACCACGTCGCAGTTATAAGGACCGGCATAGATGTGGGCGGTGGATTTGTACCAACGGGCAGCAAAAACCTGGTCAACGGATTCGATGTTTAGATACAAACCCATCGACGCGCCTTCGACCTTCACCTTTGAATAGCCGGTTCTTGGCGCGGGAACACCGGCAGCGCGATAGAGCTTGTAGGCGGTCGCCTCGTGGATGAACGAAGGGTCCTGAGCCATGTTGTTCAGGGTCATTCGCTTTAGACCGAGGAACAGCTGTTTCGGCACGAAGGCGTCGAACTTAATCTTCATCGGGAACTTGGCGTCGCCCCTCGAAGCCTGCCCCTTGAGGCGAACACCTACGTTGATTAGAGTCACCGCTGTTTTGCCAGGCAGAGTGATTTTGACGTCGGCGTGACGGAAGTCGTTTGAGTTGAGGTAGTCGAAGGTTAGGTTCGGGTAACCGTAGGTGTGCGTGAGTTCAACCTGGCTAGTGGCAAGCGGATCGTAGAGAACGGCGGCTTGGTCGGTGCCCTCTCTGAGGCTTACGGTGGCAGCTTCGGCCGGTGTGGCAACGGCTAACCCGAGCAGCAGAGTTAGCGCGAGAAGAAACGCTTTGCCGCGCTTCAACATGGCTTACGGCTTGCCGCGAAGAATTGCTTGCTTAACCTCTGCGATGGCGCGAGTAACCTCAATGCCTCGAGGACAAGCCTCGGTGCAGTTGAAGGTGGTGCGGCAACGCCAAACACCCTCTTTGTCGTTCAGTATTTCAAGACGAACATCGGCAGCTTCATCGCGTGAATCGAAAATGAAGCGGTGTGCGTTCACGATTGCAGCTGGGCCAAAGTACTGACCGTCGGTCCAGAACACTGGGCAGCTCGAAGTACACGCGGCGCAAAGGATGCACTTGGTGGTCATGTCGAAGCGCTCGCGGTCTTCTGGGCTCTGCAAACGCTCGGCCTTTGGCTTGTCTGAGGCAATTAGGAATGGCTTTACATCCTTGAACGCCTGGTAGAACGGCTCCATGTTTACGATCAGGTCTTTTTCAACCTCTAGGCCCTTGATTGGCTCAACGTAAATTGGCTCGGTGATGTCGAGGTCTTTGATTAGGGTCTTGCAGGCTAGGCGGTTGCGGCCATTGATGCGCATGGCATCAGAACCACAAACACCGTGAGCACAGCTACGACGGAAAGAAAGCGAACCGTCTTGTTCCCACTTGATCTTGTGAAGGGCGTCTAGAACACGGTCGGTGCCGTGGACGGTGACGTCGAAGTCTTCCCAGCGAGCCTCAAGACCGTCTTCTTTGTTGAAGCGACGAACGAAGAGGGTAACGGTGAAGCTTGGAACTACACCAATTTCAGTGTTTTCAGCGACTGCGGTAGACATTAGTACTTACGCTCCATCGGTGGGTAGTTGGTGATGACAACCGGTTTCCAGTCGATCTTGATCTTCGAACCGTTCTTGTAAGCCATCGAGTGAACCATGAATTTCTCATCGTTACGGGTTGGGTAGTCTTCACGGAAGTGACCGCCACGGCTTTCGCGACGCTCTTTCGAGGTGACCACGAGAACTTCGGCAAGGTCGAATAGGAAGCCAAGCTCAATCGCTTCGAGAAGGTCGGTGTTGAAACGCGAACCCTTGTCTTGCACCTGGATGTTCTTGTAACGCTTGCGGAGTTCGGCGATCACGGCGAGCGCTTCGTCGAGTGATTCCTCAGTGCGGTAAACCTGAGCGTTCTTGTCCATGGTGTCTTGCAATTCCTTGCGAAGCACGGCAATTTTCTCGGTTCCGGTGGAGTTCTGCATCTCTTCAAGAAGGTCTAGAACGCCCTTAGCGGCATCCTTTGGAACTGGAACGTGCTTGGCCTTCTTGGCGTATTCAACGGCTGCAATACCAGCACGCTTGCCGAAGACGTTGATGTCGAGAAGCGAGTTGGTTCCCAAACGGTTTGCACCGTGAACCGAAACACAGGCACACTCACCAGCCGCGTAAAGACCAGGAACAACCTTCTTGTTGTTGCGAAGAACTTCAGCCTTCACGTTGGTTGGAATTCCACCCATCGCGTAGTGAGCGGTAGGGAATACCGGAACCGGCTCGGTGTAAGGCTCAACGCCAAGGTAGGTACGAGCGAACTCCGTGATGTCTGGAAGTTTCGCGTCGATTACCTCTGGAGGTAGGTGGGTGAGGTCTAGCAGAACGTAGTCCTTGTGTGGGCCGGCTCCGCGACCTTCACGAACCTCGTTCGCCATGGCACGGGCAACCATGTCTCGTGGAGCTAGGTCCTTGATGGTTGGTGCGTAACGCTCCATGAAGCGCTCACCAGAAGCATTGCGCAGGATTCCACCCTCACCACGAGCAGCCTCTGAAAGCAGGATGCCAAGACCGGCTAGACCGGTTGGGTGGAACTGGTAGAACTCCATGTCTTCGAGAGGAAGACCCTTGCGCCAGATGATTCCAACGCCGTCGCCGGTTAGGGTGTGGGCGTTTGAAGTGGTCTTGAAAATCTTTCCGAAACCACCGGTTGCAAAAATGATCGATTTGCCCTGGAAGATGTGAATCTCTCCGGTGGCTAGTTCGTAGGCAACAACGGCACTAGGACGCTCTTCGCCGTCGACGGTGTTCATAACCAGGTCGAGAACATAGAACTCGTTGTAGAACTCGATGCCAAGCTTGACGCAGTTTTGGTAAAGGGTCTGAAGAATCATGTGACCGGTGCGGTCGGCAGCGTAACAGCTGCGGCGAACCGGAGCCTTACCGTGGTCGCGGGTGTGGCCACCAAAACGACGCTGGTCGATCTTGCCGTCTGGGGTTCGGTTAAAGGGTAGACCCATGTTTTCTAGGTCGATAACTGCTTCAACCGATTCCTTAGCAAGAATCTCAGCAGCGTCTTGGTCTACCAGGTAGTCGCCACCCTTAACGGTGTCGAAAGTGTGCCACTCCCAGCTGTCTTCCTCAACGTTGGCTAGAGCCGCAGCCATGCCACCCTGAGCTGCACCGGTGTGCGAACGGGTTGGGAACAACTTCGAGATAACAGCAGTCTTGGCGTGTGGACCGGCTTCGATGGCAGCACGCATACCGGCACCACCGGCACCAACAATAACTACGTCGTGCTGGTGATTGTGAACCTTTGGCTTACTCAATTGGAGTCTTTCCTACTTGTTACAGAACTGTGGAAGTGCGTCGACGACGCTGGTGTCAGGGCATGGATCAAAGGTCGTGGTGACCAAGGTTCCGAGAATGATTAGCAAGATGCAAACAGTCCATAGCGAAACGTTTAGGAATTTACGAATTCCTTCGCGCTCGCTGTAGTCGTTAACCAAAGTGCGCATGCCGTTTGTTCCATGAATTAGTGCGAGCCACAACATTAGGGTGTCCCACACCTGCCAGAACGGGTTGGCCCACTTGCCGGCTACGAATGCGAAGTCGATTGCCTTGATGCCATCGCCGGTGAAAAGGTTAATGAAGAGGTGGCCGAAGATCAAAACGATCAGCACAACACCGGAAGCGCGCATGAACAACCAGGCCAGCTTTTCGCGGTTTGCCGACTTGCGGTTGCGAGGGCTACGTGGAGTTTCGATGGTAACCATTAGTGACCTTCCTGCAGGTAGGAAAGAACGTGCATGATGTGACGCGGTGCGAAAGCAGCGAAGATTACTAGCGCCAAAACCAGAACCGCCCAGAACATCTGGTTTTGGTACTTGGTTCCCTTGCGCCAGAAGTCGATCAGGATGATTCGCACACCGTTGAGGGCGTGGAACAAGATCGCTGCGACCAAACCGAGTTCGGCAA